>WAPE01000084.1 GCA_015520865.1 Candidatus Iainarchaeum sp. | reverse complement strand
TTTTACGGCTTCAAGCACCTTTTCAGCAAGCTCCTTTGGAACCTCGAACCTCACGTAGGATTTTGCCATACCTTTCACCTCCGGTTCTCATCGGCTAAAAGGTTTTGGACGGCAAACTGTTTTAAGCCTTGTCTGGCTCCCTCTCCACCGTCTCCTCCAAACCTTATTAATACATCCACCCTTTTCCTAACGTGGTAACACTAAAGAGGCTGACGTTGAAGAACTTCAAATCCTTCAGGTCTGCAGTTATTCCCTTTGCCCCAGGGTTTACGGCAATAATGGGACCGAACGGAAGCGGCAAGTCCAACATAATCGACGCCCTCATCTTTGTTCTTGGCGAGGGAAGGCTAAAGCTCGTTCGAGCGTCTCGGCTGAAGGATCTGGTTAACGTAAAAGCCAAGGATGGAGAAGCAATAGTCTCCCTCGATATAGAGGCCGACGGGAAGACCTACACAATTACGAGAACGATCAATAGGAAGGGGCAGTCGGTTTATAGGCTCAACGGAAAGCGTACTACACGCCACGAGATCATTACGTTACTCTCATCCCTCGGTATATCTCAGAGAGGCTATAACTTCGTCCTTCAGGGAGAGATCACCCGACTTATTAAGATGGGACCCGTGGAACGCCGCCAGGTCATCGACGAGATCGCCGGGATAGCAGAGTACGAAGAGAAGAAGGAGGAGGCAATGAAGAAACTTGATGACGTTTCCCAGAGAATAAAGGAGGTTTCCATCGTTCTCGGGGAGCGAGAGGAGCAGTTGGAACGATTGAGAAAGGAGAAGGAAGATGCTGAACGGTACTTGGAACTGAAATCCTACGTTACCTCTCTGAGGAAAGGCCTGCTCCTTAGAGAGATCCGTAGGAATGAAGAGCGGCTAAAGGAGCTAAGTGAAGAGCTCTCAAGAAAGAAGGAAGAAATAGAGAACCTTAAAAACAAGAGAGAGGAGCTAGAGGAGGAGCTAAGGCGATTAGAAGAACGTTCGCAAGAGCTTACCTCCGAGATATCGCGTCTGTACTCTTTAGGAGGGGAAGGGGCCTACGAATCCCTCCTTAGGGAAAAGGAAGGAAAGCAGAAGGAGATCGAACACCTTCGTATGAGAAAAAATGAGGCCGAATCGGAGATCTTAGTGCTCCAGGAAGAGCTGGAGAAGTTAGAAAAAGAGATCATAACTCTCAGGTCAGAGATAGATGGGGTGGGAGGTAGGAGGAGGGAAAAGGATACTGAGGTAAACGAGCTTCGCCAGAAGATCCGATCCCTGGAGGAGGTCATAAAGAAGGAGCAAGATGAAGCCTTAGCGATCCAAAGACGCATAGAGGAGCTAGAGGAAAGGATAAAGAACCTTAAAGATGAGTATTCGAGGCTCCGAGAAGAGTACGGCAAGCTATTGGGTGAGTACAACGCTAAGCTCGAAGCTCAACGGAAAAAGAAGGAGAAGCTCGAACGGATGCTGGCAGAACGCGAGAAAGCTAAGAAAGAATTGGAGTCCCTCGATTTGGAGATTCGTGAGATAGAGAGGAAGAAAAAAGAGCTCCAAGAGGAGGAAAGAAACCTCAACAAAGAATATATGCTGTTACAGGAGGAAATCAAAGAGCTTAGGGAGGAGATTGGTGCTCTTCGGGGCGCTTCTATGGCCCTCAGAAACCTTGGAATATCTACAGAAGTTCTAAACGCTCTTTTAGAGGCCCAGAGAAGGGGCGAACTGAGAGGGATAAAGGGGTTTGTTGCTTCACTTATTTCGTATGAGAAACGCTATAGGAGAGCCCTCGAAGCTGCCGCCGGCCGAAGGCTCTTCTATATCGTTGTGGAAACGGCTAACGATGCCGCCGAAGCGATAAAGTACCTCAAGAGAAACGGTTTGGGTAGAGCTACCTTCATTCCCCTCGATAGGATTAGACCCCACGTCGTTGACGTCCCGAGGATGTCCGGTGTTATTGGAAGGGCCCTCGATCTCGTTTCCTTCGATCCTACCCTCAAGCGAGCCATGGAGTACGTTTTTGGCGATACCCTCGTTGTGGAGAACATCGATGTAGCCAAGGAACTGGACGGTTACCGTAGCGTAACCCTCGACGGAGACGTCGTCGAGAGATCCGGTGTTATGAGCGGCGGCTCGGTTCGCGGAGAATCCCTCTTAAAGCTCTTTGAGGCGGAGAAGAAAAAGACCGAGCTTCGGGAAAAGGAGCTGAGGATTAAAGAGATAGTTGGTCGTCTTTCTCAGATAAGAAAAGAACTTGAAAGGGTTAACCGGAGGCTTTCAGAGCTTTTAACAAAGAAAGAAAGATTAAAAGCGAAGCTTGAGGAATTTTCCATAGAAGAAGAGGAGGAACATCTAGAAGATCTCAAGAAACGAATGGAAGAGTTGCAGGAAAGAATGACCATGATAACGAACGAGATCAGCGACTTAGAGTTAGAGCGATCAAAGCTCGTGTCTCAAGCAAAAAAGAGTGGTTCAGAGCTCCTTAACCAACTAAATGCCCTACGGCGCGAGTACGAAGCGAAGCTCAACGAGCTCCACGAGTACGACATCCTCCTCAAGGAAAAGAAAACGCGCCTTCAATCGCTCCTTGATGAAAAGGAGCGTAAGGAGAAGCGGATCGAATCTTTAAGGGAGGAAATTAAGGATCTGGAAGCCCGCGAAGAGGTACTTCTTCAGGAAATCCAGGAACTCTCCCAGAAGATTGCGAAGATAGAGGAGGAGATGAAGAAGCACAAGGAAGAGGTCGAGCGACTGATAAGAGAGAAGGAAGAGGTGGATAAAAAGATAAGAATGGTTTCCCAGGAGATCGGCAAGATAAACACGGCCCTTTCTTCCCTTGAAAGAGATACCGCAGTACTCGAAAGGGAGATTGGTATGATAAAGGCCAGGATCGAAGAGCTAAAGGCTGAGTATAACGAAATAGAAGGAGAACCCCTTGAGCCCCTTCCTCCAGACCCCGAAAAGACCCTTAAGGAGAAGATGGAGGAGATGAGGAGTCTGGAGCCCGTTAACCTGAAGGCCATAGAAGACTACGAGAAGCTAAGGGAAAAGGTTGAAGAAGTAAAGGAGCGGGTGAAAAAGTTAGAAGAGGAAAGAAAGGCCGTTCTAGATATGATCAGTGAAATTGAAAAGAAAAAGAAAGAGGTGTTTATGGAGACCTTTAGGGGATTGGCCAGAAAGTTTGAGGAAGTCTACGCAGACCTTGTTGGGGGAAAGGGACGTCTCAGGTTAACTAATGAGAAAGATGTATTTAATGCGGGCCTTATTATCGAGGTAACCCCGAAGGGAAAGGGCCCCCGGAACATCGATGCCCTCTCAGGCGGTGAAAAGGCTATGGTGGCCCTGGCTTTTATATTTGCCACCGCCCTCTTCCGCCCGGCTCCTTTTTACGTTCTCGACGAGCCCGACCTTATGTTAGACAAACTGAACGCAGAGCGTATGGCAAAGTATATTAAGAAGCTCTCTAGGACGTCGCAGTTCATCGTTGTTTCTCACAGAGACGTCGTTGTGAAGGAGGCAGACCAGATCATTGGTGTTTACCTCGGCCGCGACGGGAGCTCCGTCGTGGAGGTTCGGGTTCCGCAAGCTTCTCAAGCTTCTTCTTGATAGTTTCGATCTTCCTGTCTATCCTCTTTATCTCTGCTTCGACAACACCTTCAGTATCGTGTTTTAACAGTGGCAATAACCTTTCCTTGGCTCTCTTGAGGGTTTCCAGTTCAATGATCAGCTTTTTGGCTTCCTCCCTTCTCTCCTTGGGGATCTGATAAAGGTGTCTGTGGTGCGGACTGGATTTCAGGGATGCAAGGAGTGCAATGAGAAGCACGACTGCCAGGATGACGAATAACACACCGAGGTAGTTGTAGGGCAGATTCGAGCCACCCTCTCTGACAACCTTTATCTGGGGTATAACGATGGAGGAAGCTAGGTAGGAGAACTCCTTGGCAGCCTCCAACATCTCTAGGGAGGTTCTCAGCATCTCTAGCTCCTTTTTCTTCATGCCATGAGCCTTGTACGCATAGGCAGCCTCCCTGTAGTATATTCCGTGGTTCCGGTAGAGCTCTGCCCACATACCGTGGTAGTTTTCTGTATCCTTCAGCGCCTTCTTAACAGCCGAATCTAGTTCATCTTCTGCGACGTTTTCCGACACGAGTATCCCTTTGGCAAGGGCTGCCTCTGCATAGGCCGCAAAGTACCATCCGCGATCGTAAGCCTCCTTCGCTATTTCGATTCGTTGGGTTATGTAACCATCGTTTTGGCTTCCGGAGGAATAAAGAAGGTCTTCCACGAAGATGATCTCGTTTCTGGCGAAGTCTGCTAACGAATTGAACTCTACTCCACCGTTAAGCTCATCAGCGATGTCGAGCATCCACTGCGCCGTATCTAACCAGTATTCTACACTCTTAAGAGCTCTTAGAAGGCTTATGGGGTCCGAATAAGATTGGTTTAATGCTGCTTCGGCCCTTAGGATCCTCTCGCGGGCACCCCCAACCCACTCATAGTTTTTTGTAGTTAGAGGATACTTCTCGGCTCGCATCGTAAGATCCTTTAGCTTTCCTTGAAGATCCGTTATGTACATCTGAACGGCTAAAGAGTTCGGATCCCTCATAGATGGGTGCTCACAGAGAAGTTCCGCCGCTCCCAACATTGTTGCTCCGAGGAAGGCATAGTTTCCTGCCGTGTAGTAGTATCCCTTTTCGTAAGCTAGTTTTGCCCTCTTGTAGTAGCTTTTTGCCGAAACGATAACGTCTTTCCACTGATCTCCCCGGAGGCAGTTCTCCTCGAATTCCTTGTTGAACTCCTTAAGGAGATTTTCCACAACGATTCCAAATTTCTTCGAATATTTTGTAGGCACTGGGGGTGGAACAAAGTTTATTTCTGGCATTTCTTCTATAGGAACGTTTCCTTCTGCGTTCTCTTCTGGTCGATATCCCTTAAATGCTATAAGGACTGCTTGGTGGAAGTTCCCCACCTCATAGATGTCCATCCCCCACTTCTCCTTGGCGTACTTTATGATATCGATCTTGTTCGTCGACGGGACGACTATACCGGGTTCTATCTCCTCCGTAGAGGGAACCTCAACATATCTTTCGCCTTGAGGGATGAGAAACAACTTAACACCAACCTCGTGGGCTGCCTTGGCCTTCTCAAAGATCCCTCCAACGGGTCCGATGTCTCCCTCCTCATCAATCGTTCCAGTCCCCGATATCCAGTCAGGCACGTCCTTTCCTTCGAGGGCAGCATAAACTGCGAGGGCTATCGGAAGACCGGCTGAGGGTCCACCGACATATTTCGCCCCGCTCTGAATCGTTATGCTGTAGTTATAGCTATAGAAATCCTTTCCTGCCTCCTCAACGGCTGCCATAATCGCATTCTTTATGGATCTCTGAGTATCTTCACCAACAATCGCGTTAAGCGTGAGGCTGATCTTTCCCGAACCAGGTGTTACATCTACGCTGTCTCTTATACA
>WAPE01000083.1 GCA_015520865.1 Candidatus Iainarchaeum sp. | reverse complement strand
TATGGAGCCTGGGGAAAGAAGTTCAGGGGTGAAGGAACGATTCGGTCAACGTTCATAATCGATCCAGAGGGAAACATCGTTTGGGAGAAGAAAAATGTTAGGGCCAAGGGCCACGCAGCCAAGGTTTTGGAGGTCCTCCACGGGTTGGTAAAGTAAGGTTTTTATCCCTACCCTTTCCCGATTTTTACCATGATGAGGGGTCTTGTGCTCTCCTACAGGAGGGGGCGAAGGACCTCCAGGACGAACCAGGTCATCATCGAGGTCCCAGGAGTGAAAAACAGGAAAGAGGCCTCCAGACTCATAGGGAAGAAGGTTGTTTGGATTACTCCAGGAGGAAGGAAGCTCAGGGGTGTCATCACTGCTCCCCATGGGAACAAAGGGAAGGTCAGGGCTAGATTTACAAGGGGTGTTCCCGGGCAGATGATAGGAGAGAAGGTAGAGATCCTCTAAGGCCTAAATACTTCTCCCTTCCATTCTTCCCGTGCCGGTGGAGGAACTCCGAAGGAGGGTTGTCGAAGGACCAATATTCTCGACACTCCTCTGGCTATCGCTTCCTCTCATAATAACCCAGCTCGTTCAAGTGCTCTATGGACTCGTTGATATGTTCTGGCTTGGAAAGGTTGGCACTGCGGCTCTTTCTGCTCCAACACCGGCCTGGTCACTAGTCACCACCCTCATGGCCCTCGAATTTGCCATAGCCATTCCCTCCGCAGCGCTGGTATCTCAGTACGTTGGTAAAAGGGATTGGACCTCCGCCAAGAAAGTATCAAACACATCAATTATTCTCTCCGTAGCGACAGGGTTGCTTGTTTCGGTCTTAATAATTCCCTTCGCCCACGATCTGTTGTCGTTTCTGTCTTCCGGGCACGCGGTAAAGGAGATAGAAAACTACACAATAGGACTGCTTCTATTTCTTCCCTTCCTCTTTCTTTCAATGTCGATAGCCTCCATACTCAGAGCACTGGGCGATATGTGGAAGATAGCCCTCCTCTACGGTTTAACGACCGTTATCAACCTCTTTCTAGACCCTATACTCATCTTCGGGATCGGCCCGATACCATCCCTCGGGACCCTCGGCGCAGGACTTGCAACAGGCATTTCTATGCTACTCTCGGGGCTCTTTGGCCTTTGGGTACTGAAGAGACATCGATTTACTCCTAGGATCGAACTAGATAGCGATCTAGTGAAAAAGATTAGCCACCTCGGGTTTCCTATCTTCCTCTCCTACTTCCTCAAGGGATCTGCGATCATGGCGACGGTGAAGCTATTCTCCTTCTTCGGCACGGCGGCCATTGCAGCCTACGGTGTCGTTCAAAAGATTTCGCGGTTCTCCTCCTACGTAGCCTTTGGAACCTCCGGTGCGACCTCCACCATGGTGGGGCAGGCTCTCGGGAAAGGGGATAAGAAAAGGGCCGAGAGGTCCCTTCAAACCGCAGTAGCCTTCACCTTCGGGGCAATGCTCGCCATATCTTTCCTCCTTGGACTCTTCGCAGGACCTATAGCCTCCCTCTTTTCGAAGGACCCTGAAGTAGTTAGGTTATCGGCCATCGGCCTTTGGATCTACGCGCCAACAATGCCGTTCCTTGGAATCGTCTTCCCTGTTTCATCTGCATTGAATGCGGCAGGTAGAACAGCGATAAGCTCCCTTCTTGGCATAGGACGCTTCTGGTTGTTAAGACTGCCCATAGCGTACGCCTTGGGAAAAATCTTGAACTCTGCTATAGGTGTTTTCATGGGTATCGGTCTAGCAAACCTCATAACCGGATTGGTTGCCCTGTACTTCTTCCTCAACACCCGCTGGATGAGACGCATCGTTTAAGGATTAACTATCCATCCTCTTTCCGTGGAGACGGTCTTATGGAAAGAGGGAAAGGTCGAGGTGGAGGTTCCTGATCCGAGGAAGTATCCTCCCAGTGAAAAGAGCCCTGTTTTCTTCAACCCACGGGCAAAACTCTCCAGAGACTTTTCAGTACTGGCCTTAAAGGTGCTAAGGCCGCCCCAGGTCATCGATTCCATGTGCGGAACGGGGATAAGAGGGGTTCGCTACGCTGTGGAG
>WAPE01000082.1 GCA_015520865.1 Candidatus Iainarchaeum sp. | reverse complement strand
CTGCTCGGCCGCTCGAATATCATAAGAAGGGAGCGCTATGAAAAACTCGAAGAAGTCTTCAAGAGTGTATACGGAAAGCCGGAGTACTATCTACTTGTAGACCTTCAGGAGAAGGAGTTCTACATCCTAGAGCCGAAGAAAAAGGAAAAAGAGTTCATAAGAAAAATTCTATCAGAAATTACAGGAGAGTCCTGGAGGATAGAGGAGAACCCTGGGAGGGAAAGGATCAAAGATATGTTAAGAAGGTATGGGGAAGGTATAGAGGTTGATGAGGAGTTTCTAAATACTCTCGAGTACTACGAGGGGAAAACCAAGGAGTATACCGAGAAATGGAAAGACTGGCTACCTCCGTTCTGGGAAAGGATACTAAGAACAGTCTCATTATTAAGACCCGAAGGGCCTATCCTTGACATCGGTTGCGGAACGGGTAGGGATCTGGAGTATTTGATAAGATATCGTCCAACCGAGCCTTGGTGCATTGAGGTAGCCAAGGGCTTTGAGAAGATCGTGAAGAGGCGAATACCAGACGTCGAGTTTATCCTTGGAGATATTAGAAATGCAGAACTACCAAAGAATTACTTTTCGGCGGTCATATCGGTGGGCATGATTTTACACCTCCAGAAGGAGGACGTTTTAAGAGCTTTTGACAAGGTTAGGGAAATCCTCAAGGAAGGAGGGATCTTCCTCCTAAGCACGAAGGCAGGAGCGGGTAAGTACACGAGAAACGGTAGAACGTTCTACCTATATCCTGTCTGGTGGCTTGAAAAGGAGCTTAGAAAGCGAGGATTCAAAGAAGTCCTCCGATATTGGAATCCAGAACTAAGAAGAGACGTGTGGGTTAATCTGATCTTCCAAAAGAAGGTCTAGCTCCTTAGCGGTAGGCCAAGGATATACCGGTATATAATATACTTCAATCTCTCGTTTTCTGCTAAAGTGCTTATCCTCCAGGTCTGCGAGCGCTTCTTTCGTTCCTCTTCGTAGGCTTCGGGGTCTTTATTCCATTTAAGGAACTCCTCGTGTATCTTCTCAGCAACCGCCTCCGGATCGCGCTTCACGACATGAAGACCTTCCCGTTTCTCCTCCTTTACGATGGGTAGCTCCCCGTGGATGATTGTTAAGCCTGCTGTTCCGGCTTCGCGACCCGAATAATTGAAGGCAGACTCCATGCGAGAAAGGATGAGCTTCACGTGGGACTGGCTGAGGATGTTGAAACGCTCCTTCTTCATGTAGCCGTGAAGCTTAATATCCACTCCGTACTTCTTCTTCAGTCGGTTCATGAGGAACTTGAGAAGCGGGAACAACATCCCGTCGCCGATGATGTGAACTTCTACTTTCTTCCTTTCTTCATCGTTTAGTTTCTCGAGAAACCTGGCCAGGGACTTGTAAAGAAGGATGGGGCCCTTATCGAAGTCAATCCTACCCATGTAGACGATCCTAAATTTGTCCGTTTTAGGAACTGGTGGCGGAATTTCATTCACATCCATGGGAAGCTCCGCGCGAACCACGTTCTTAAAACCTGCCCTTTCTAGGACCTTCTTCTGCTTGTCGTTGAACACGAGGAAAAGAGAACGCTCTTTCACAGCATTCGGAACACGTTTGAAGATCTTTCTCGCCAAAAACCTGCTTATCTTGTCCCTAAGGGTTCCCTCAGGCTGATGGGGCCGGTAAGGGAATGGTGCCTGATCGAGAAGGATGATCTGCTCCGGCCGAACCTTTTCAAGGACCTTACTAACGAGCCCGGGTGTAAGTGAGGATTGAGAAAAGATCACGTAGTCACCTTCCGAAATGTGGTTTACGACATTGTTGAGGCTCCAGGGGTTGTGCTTAACAACCTTTACTCCCATCTCCTCAGGCGTTAGGTGATCTTCCCCAAGGTTCGTTCCATGAAAAATGATTTCTACGTCCGCACCCTCGTTCTTAAGGTGCTCCGATAGGATCTTTGCCACCTCTAAGGCACCCTTTTCTGAGCCCCATCCGATCTGGGGGTTGAAGAAGTTTATGATATGGATCCTGATAGGTTTCTCTGATCCCACTTTCTTCTTTTCTTCATCCACAAGAAACTATAGTTTTTCGGCAATAAAAACTTTGCCATAGCTAGGAATTCTGTTTAAAACAAAGAAGGGGAAGAAGAAGTTACTTGATCCTTCTCTCTAACTCCTCGATCTTCTTCTTGAGTTCCTCGATAGCCTTCAAGAGGCTCTCCTGGCCGTAGCCTGGGTACCATTCGGTGGGTTTCTCGATCTTCCCTTCCTTGTAGAGCCGGTAGAGGTATTCTCCACAGGGCCCGAGGCCAAAGTAGGCCCTATCCGGGTCGTTCACGATGTTTGCCATCATCCACCTCTTTCTTCCCCATCCAAACATGGTCTCACCTCCCATTCAATGAGCATATGCACAAAAATGGTTTTAAATATGTGCTATAGCACAATATTTTAGAAGCGGTTAAGTAATCTTGGGGGTGGTATTTATTTGATGACACAACGTGTAAAGGTCAGGAAAGGCGGTCAGATAACGATACCAGCAAACATAAGGAAATCCTTGAAAGTTAGGAGAGGCATGATCGCACTCATAAGGACTGAAGGGAGAAAGATCATTATAGAATTCGAGGAACCTAAGCTCCCAGTAATCAGCATAGGAAGAAGAT
>WAPE01000081.1 GCA_015520865.1 Candidatus Iainarchaeum sp. | reverse complement strand
TAAAGGAGCTCATTCGCCCTGCGGGGTTTTATAACCAGAAGGCGGCTCGTCTGAAGGAGGTTTCACGGTTCCTCCTTGAGCATGGTGGTCTAGAAGGGTTAGACGTCCTTCCGACGGAAGAACTCCGATCGCTTCTACTATCTATCAAGGGAATAGGAAGGGAGACTGCCGATTCGATCCTTCTTTACGCTTTCGATCGTCCCGTTTTTGTTGTTGACAGATACACCTATCGGATATTTACGCGTCTCGGTATTTGGAAAGGACCCTTCGACTATGAGGGTATCCGGGAGCTCGTTGAAAAAGAAATAAAGGATGTGAAGGAGCTCCAAGAGTTCCACGCACTCCTCGTAGAGCACGCCAAGCGCTACTGCCGCAAGAAACCTTTGTGCAACGACTGTCCCCTTAATCAATTATGTCCTCGGGTCGGGGTATGAACCTCAGACCACCTACATTGAACTTCTCCCTTAATTCCCTACGGATTCTTCTGATTTCCTTCTCTTTTCTCTTTTCTAACTTTCTTACGGTCTTTTCCAGCTTTGGAAGATTGAGGTCTATCAGTTGTTTTAATACAACCTCTTCCTCTGTTAACTTTCTCTTTCTTTCTAGCTCATCTCTGTGGGCTTTAAGCACACTGTGAAGTCTTTTCACCGCCTCAATCGCTTCATCGGGATCTAACCCCCTTTTTATGAGATATTTAGCAAAGCGGTAGACGCGGTCTGCGAAGAAAAGGTTCGATCTCTTTATGTAGCGGAGCGCTTGCTCTTTCAACTCGTAATCATCCACGTTTTTGTCAAATAACTTCCTAAACCCATAAGAGGAAGTTTTAGCGTATTTTTTGAGTTCCCCAAAGAATCTAAGGAGGTTTTCAGCGTTCTCGCCCGGAGGTATAATAATTTTTGCGTGGACGCTTCCGTTGGGATTTACCCTTACAAGTACGCGCTTGGCCAGTTCCTTAACAGATACTTTCTCCGTGTTTGGGTTTATCAGGTTCGCAAACATTAAGGCGATATTTTCTTTCAGCTTTCGATAGAGTTTGGCCCACCAAATTCCACGTTTCCTCATTTCCCAGTAATTGATCCCCTCATCGGGCCATACTGCTATTGGAACACGAAGAGATTGCTCTTCAAAGGACATTACCAGGGGTCTTACTGGATTATCACTATCTGGAAATACTACTAGCATTCCTCTTTCGCTTGCCCTGAGTTTTACAACATTCTTTTTGATGCGCTTCTTCTCATCATTGTTGTATATTTCTATTTCGACTGCTGTTAGGGGGAGCTCTCCGTAGAATGTGGCTCTTTTTAGGCCTTCCTCGTACCTTTTTCTGCTCGAATTTTCTGGTAGGTTTCCTTCATCAATAGCGCGTCCTCTTCTAGGTTCGGGCTCTCGGATATTACCACTCCCCTGACGTTAAATTCTTTGAGTACTTTTAATAGGTCCTCGAACTTTAAGTCGCTTTCCCTGAGGTTAACATGATTTTTCTCACCGTTTTTGCCGTAGTTTATTCCGGATATGTGGATGTGCATCCTCTTCAGCGCATCGGAACCCAACACATCCTCATACATCGAGAGAACCTCCCTCCATTCTTCTGCAGAGTTGTATCTTCCCACGTAGCGCGCATGAAGGTGTGCAAAGTCGATGGCAGGTTCTATGAGGTCAAAGCCAGCTGTTGCATCGAGGAGCTCCTTCAAATCTCCCCACTGGCTCCGTCTTCCCATAAGCTCGGGTCTCACCCACACATCGATTCCCCTCTCCTTCAACTCGTTCTCTATCCTTCGAAACATCTTCCTCATCTTCTCGGTAACTTCCTCTGGTTTGTTGTCGTGGTAGAATGCTGGATGAAAGACGACAGAGAAGCCTCCGGCCTTGTAGAGGGTATCGGCAGATTTAATGATCCTCTGGATACTTGCTTCCACTTTTTCTGGATCCTTGGAGTTTAGGTTGATGTAGTAGGGTGCATGGGCCGTTAGAACGACGTCGTGTTTCCTTGAGAGTTCCTTGAAGACCTCTGCCTTTTCGGGCTTTAGCCAGATGTTTCTCACGAACTCTAGCTCCATAGCATCGAGGCCGAGCTCCTTGACAAAGGCTATGGCCCCTTCGGTGGGACCTGTATAGGAGTTCGGTATCCCCGCGGGACCAAACCTCAGCCTATCAAGCTTCTTTACCGGCACGAAGAGAAAAAGATGGAAGAAGTTTTTAGACCTCCTTTACCTTGTACTTCCCTACCCGTCTATCGTATTCGACGATATCTAGATCCTTCAGTATCCTCTTGAGCTCGTCCCAGTCAACCCCCATGTCTTCGGCGGCTTCCTTGAGATGCCTGGGCCAAATATACACCCCATCCTCGACCTTTTCGCCCTTAGACGTCGCCACCTCCTTGATCAGGCCTTCAACCTTTCTGTATTTCTTGTAATCTTCTACGATCATGTCCAAACCCTGAAGAACGGCAACGAGGGCCTGGTAAGGATCCTCGGCGTCCTTGTTAAACTTTATTCCCGCCTTCTTCTTGATGAGGGTGGCGAGCTTGAGGGCTTCCCGTAATGCATCTCTCCCCCGAACTTCAGGTAAGACCACCGTGACCATCGATAACCACCAACAAGTAGTTAAGCAACAAAGTCAATATAAGGTTAGGTTCCGTGGAGGCTACCTCCTGGTCCTTCACCTAAAAAGCCCTCTCCTCCTTTCTACGAAGTCAAATAAGTTCAAATTAACATCAGGATACTATGTTTATGTTGGTTCAGCAATGAACAGCCTTTTTGGAAGGATAAAGCATCATGAAAAAGTGTCAAAGAAGTTCCATTGGCACGTCGATTTCCTTCTAAAGGAAGCAGAGCTCTTGTTTTCCTTAATGATAACTTGTTTTAGATCGCCAGAAAGCACAATTTCTTCACTACTTCTTGGACAACCCATCCTCAACTTCGGTTCCACCGATAAGAAGGATCCCAGCCACCTCTTCTTCTACCCCTCCCTCGATCTGGCACTATCGGATGCCCTTCGGGCGCTCCGTCAGGTCAAGGAGATCTGTATTTTAAACCCCAGAACCTAATACTTCCGTGAAGGGAAGGGGCATCGTAACGTCTGTTCGTCGGCAGGGTGAAACCAACGAATACGTTGTTTTCGACGGCGAGAGCTATCACAAGATCGTTTCTAAGAAGAAGATAAGG
>WAPE01000080.1 GCA_015520865.1 Candidatus Iainarchaeum sp. | reverse complement strand
GCCCCGGTAGCTCAGTTGGTAGAGCGCCCGGCTGTTAACCGGGAGGTCGGAGGTTCGAATCCTCCCCGGGGCGCTCATTCATCCTCCATATGCCTGAGCCTTCTTTATTGCAAGCTTCATTACCCTCCACCCAAAGAAAAACCAGAGAACGGATAGGATTACTAGCAGCGGAAACCCCTCTATTATTCCTACCGCTGCCTTTGTCGGAAACGTTGCGGTGAAGAAGACGGGTGTTAAGACCGTCACGAAGAAACGGGCAACCCCCTTATAGAAATCGGCGGGAATCTCTACGAGATAGCCTAGAAAGGAGTAGAGGAGGTGCCAGAGCCCGCCACTCTCGATGAAAAGGAGCGAAGCTCCCACGACGAACATCTCAAACCCTCCGTAGAAGATCATTCCGAGAAGAAAGGCAAGGAACCCCTTCCACCACTCTGGAAGAAGTAGAAGGATCGCTCCTACGAGCACCGGCAGCTTTATCAACGAAGCCAGTATATATCCGCCGTCGTTTCTCGCTAGAATCTCGTAGAGGTAGGGGTGGGGTTTCAGAAACGGCTCGATTCGACCCCCTAGGTAGAACTCCACGATGGCCCACGCGACATCCCTGATGTACGATCTCACGATGTAGTAGAGTTCGAGGAAAAGGGCGAAACCGAGCACCATTTTTGTGTTCCAACCCGTTGGAACCCTTGTTACGATACTGTTCCACAGTAGGAGCACCGTGGCTATGCTAAGGGCCGTCCAGGTTAATTCAAAGGTCAGGTCCAAGTACCCTGCCTTTACCTTGTCCTTCAGGATCCTCCAGAAGACCCTTAGCCACCCCACGACTCCCACCTCTCAGATGCCAGCCGAAACGTTACCCTTTCAAGTAGAACGAGAAGGACAATCCATCCTAGGAGGGAAAGGAAGTTTGGAGTTCTTCCTAGGACCGTCATGGCCACTTCGTAGTGGAGGCTCTTCCAGGGAAGGTAGGACGCTATATTTACCAGCCAGCCGGGTAATAGATCCAACGGTATTAAGGAGCCTCCGAGGAGGAGCGAGGGAAGGTATACCAGGAGCGATTGAAAGCCCCATATCGTGTAGAACCAGGTGGCTAAATAGCCTATGATCTGGCCGAGAAGAAGGTAGAAGATAATGGTTAGAGTGACCCCCAGAAGGTATAGATGAATGTTTGTGCCCCCATAGATGAGGTATATAGCGATGAACGTCAGAAGCGACGAGATGAGCGAAACAAAGGTGCCTCCAAGGTTTCTAAGGAAGAGGTAAGCACTGAGGTTTATGGGTTTCGTGAATAGGTTTTGGAGGAATCCGGAACGGATCATGTTTGCTACCGGGAAGCTCACGTAAAGGGGAAGGAGGATGATAAGATGTGATGCTGCGGTGTAGAGGAAGAGCTGCCTCACCGTGAAACCTCCGACGGCTCCAATGCCGTACCAGATCGATGGGATGATGAAGAGCAAAGTTGGGCCTTTAATGGCGTCTATGATGGCGTCTAAGGGAAACGTCTTGTACCTCTTTATCCCGGTTAGGAGGTAGCTAACCAGCCTTGACCACATATCTCAATACCTCCTCGAGGTTAGGCTCCTCCACCGTTAGGTCGATGACGTCGTTCTCTAGGAGCTCCTTCACGACGCTATTTACCTCTTCCCTTGGCACCCTTAGCTCGAAGGTGTTTCCAATCGACTTTACCACGTAATCCCCCTTCCAACTTCCGCTTCTGAACGTCACCACGACCCGCTTCCAGCCTACCTTCTTCTTAAGCTCCTCCAGTTTTCCATCAAATACGATCTCCCTTTATGGAGGAGTATCACCCTCTCCACGATTTCTTCGACGTCTTCGAGCTGATGGGAGGACAGCAAGATCGTTTTTCCTTCCTTTCCCAGCTCTTTCAGGAATCCCCTAATCTTCTCCCTCGTCCAGATATCCATTCCCAGGAAGGACTCGTCTAGAAGAACGAGCTCAGGGTCGTGCAGAAGCGTTAGTGCTAATTCGCATCGAACCCGTTCCCCTAATGACAATTCCCTTGCGGGTTTGTCCAAGAGCTCTTCAATCCCTAAGAGTTCCGCCAATTTTTCTACCCTCTCTTCGAATACCTCCTTTTCGATGCCGTAGGCTTCCTTGTAGAAGAGGAACGTATCGATGATGGGTATCTCCCAGAAGAGGAAGGTTCTGTGACCGAACATCACGCCAATCCTCTGGAGAAACTCCTTCTTCCTCTTCCAGGGCTCGAACCCTAAAACCTCCACGTTTCCTTCATCTGGGTAGAGGACGCCTGCAAGGATCTTGATTGTAGTGCTCTTTCCGCTACCGTTGGGGCCTAGGTAACCCACCACTTCGCCCCTTCTAACGCTGAAGCTAACCCCCTTGAGTGCTTCGACTACCTTTACCTCCTTGGGAAGTATAAGGAGCCGTCTCTTCACCTTCTTGTACTGCTTCCTCAATCCTTCGACCCGGATTACCTCTTCCATCCAATAAAGTGGCTCCCGAAAGGAATAATAATCCCGTTGACCTTACTTTCTCCGATGTGGGTCCTCTACGATGGTGTCAAGACCCCCTTCATGGATCAGGCCCTTCGCTCATCCCTTGCCATTACGGGACTTCCTCCCCTTTACGTGGAAACGATCATCGATAAGGTGAAGGAATCGATTCGTTCAAGGGGCGGCGTCATCGATCGAAGGGCCCTCATAGATCTCGTTTCCGACCTTCTATCACCCTATGGGATAGCGGACCGTTATAGGACCTGGGAAGCCTATCGAGAGCTTCGCAGAACCGGAAAATACGATAAGCCCATCATAATTCTACTTTCTGGTGCCTCCGGGACGGGAAAGAGTGTCATTGCTTCAGACCTCGTTGGAAGGTTCGCCATCACAAGAATCTACTCAACGGATAGCATTCGCCAGCTCGTTCGACTGACGAACCCCAAACCCACCGTCATGGTTCATACGTGGGAGGCCAAGGACTACCTCACGGAGGAGGACATTCAAAGGCTCCGAGAAACCTTTGGAGAGCAGAGCTTAGACATCTATGGCTACCTTGACCAGTCCCTCTGGGTTTTAGAAAAAGGAGTGAAGCCCCTTGTCGAGAGGTTGAACAAGGAAGGCGCCAACGCTCTTCTCGAAGGGGTCCACCTTATTCCTGGAATCATCGAGGGAGAAAACATTGTTTCTGTCGTTTTAGAGGTTCCCTATGAGATCCATAGGGCCTTTGTTCTTGTAAAGGCAAGGAGGTCGGAGCTGAAGGACATAGGAAGGAGCGAGGAGGAGCGGGAGCAAGAGTTTCTGTCGATCCGTGCCGTCCATGACTTCCTCGTCTCCGAGGCCCGCAAAAGAGGAACCCCCGTTGTCACTTTTACTTCTTATGAGGAGACCGTCAAGCGGATAATTGATCTCATCTGTGAGAAGGTAAAGGGGATCGTGGAGGAGTATCTATGAGGGGAAGTGCCAGCGGGAAGGTAATACTCGTTGGGGAGCACTTTGTCGTCTATGGATACCCTGCCATCGTTTCCGGTATAGATAAAAAGCTCCGTGTTATCCTCCGTTACTCTTCGGAAGACCGGGTACTACCGGAGGGTTGGATGAATGAGAAGACGTTTTCTGCATTAGCCTGGATAAGACGCCGTTATCACCTTCCACCCCTCGACATCAAGGTCTTTTCCGAGTTTCCCGTCGCGGCCGGCTTGGGCTCCTCTGCAGCCTTTTCGGTTGCCCTTGGAAGGGCCCTCGGTGTGGAAAACATTCTCTCCTTCGCCCACGAGGTGGAGAAGTTCTACCACGGGAACCCCTCCGGTATAGACACGGCTGCCGCTTACTACGGAAGACCTCTCATATTTCGACGCAACGGACCCATCCAACCCCTCGATAGAACAGGAATCCGCCTTTTACTCGTGTACTCTGGCCCCAGAGATCGATCTACAAAGGAACTTGTTCAAGGGGTTGGTAAACTTAAAGAAGAAAGGCCGAAGGTCTTTGAATC
>WAPE01000079.1 GCA_015520865.1 Candidatus Iainarchaeum sp. | reverse complement strand
ATTGCAGAGGCTGCCAAAAAGCGAGATATGAGGCCTGTTCTTGAACTAATGAGGAAAGGGAAGAAAGAAGCTGTGAGGGCAGCAATTGCCTATATCAGTATGGTCCGCGCAGGGTACCCAGACGAAGAAAAGGTAGAGAAGACGAAGGGAATAAAGATAAGGATCCCCGAATCGGAAAATCCGTTCCGTCACGGAGAAGAGCTCCACGAAAGGCTGAAGAAAGAAGGACTAGAGAAAACAGTCAAGTTCGAGATCCATCCCTAACTAGAAAAGCCTTCTGAGTTCCTCATCCAAGATTATGGGCATCATAGAAGCTATCTCCTCATAATATGGCAGTTCCTTTGACGGTTCCTTCCACAAAAAGATTTTCTTCCCTAGAAAGAATGCCACACCCATTTCTATGAGCGTATTTCCTCCAATATAACCCTTTATATCCTTTCTGTCAAAATTCACGACAGGGATGGCATCGCTATCTTGGATTTTCCTGAAGTGCTCTCGCATAAGTCTGGACTTCAGCTCCCAGTACTCACTGTTATCTAAATCTTCTCGACGCATCTTGTAGAACTTCTTCACGCTAATAGTCTTCCCTTTGAACTCGACAGCGTCAGGGAACATAAGAACTTCATGTCCTAACTTCTCCAACTCTTCTTTGATCTTTTTTACCTCGTCGATAAAGTAAGCAGAACTACAGAGGACAACCTTCATACCACTGTTCTATAGACAAGAACCCCTTTATATTGGAAGGCCTTAGCCCCATCCTTTAAGGAACTTTGAGCTAATTATCTTGGAAATGGCCGGCAACTCTTACCTTACCGTTGTGAGCGGACTTGGCTACAGCGGTCTTTTCTACTTCTTCCTAGCGCTTTTGCTATACTACGTTAGCGTTCTGCTGTACGCGTTCCGGTGGAAGATCGTCCTGAAGGCCATGGGAAGGGATGTATCTTACTTTTCCCTCGTTAAAGCCTTTCTCTCCTCTATCTTTATCAACAACATCACCCCCTTGAGCCGTAGTGGTGGAGAAATCCTTAGGATAGCGTGGTTAAACAAACTATACAAGATCCCTGCAGCTGTTTCAACGGCAAGCGTTCTCTACGAACGTCTCATAGAAGCTTTCCCTCTTCTTATCCTCCTCTTTATCGCGGCGTTCTACTTCGTGAGCTACCCAATATACCTGACCATCGGTTTTGGACTTCTTATCCTTCTTCTCTGGGTGAAATGGGAGAAACTCGTTGAAATCGCCGCCCGTCTAAGCAAAACAAGCGTGACCCCTGGAGAGATCCGATCGGTGGCGAAGATCAGAAGGAAGCTTTCCCTTAACCTAACTGTTTTCACACTAAGCTCTATCATCTGGGCACTCGACGTCTTAAGGCTTAAGTTCATCACCCTCGCGGTGGGGCTTCACTTAAGCCTTACCCTCGTGGCGCTCATCTCCATTGCTAACTTCGCCTTCGGAATGATAGCCTTCACACCGGGAGGGGTCGGAATAGTAGAGGGCGGTCTTATAGGAACCCTTGTCTTCTTCGGAATACCGTTTGCCCTTGCGCTTTCGGTTACACTCCTTGAACGCCTCATATCCTACGTCATTAGCTCCATTACCGGCTTCATAACCCTCGTGGTTGGTGGAGGTGCCGATCTGTGGAAAGCCTTAAGATCGCACTAGCTACAGATTGGTTCTTTCCGAGCTACGGAGGAGTGGAATACCACGTCCACGATTTAGCAGTCAGACTTGTCGAAAGGGGCCACGAGGTTCATGTAATAACCCGAATTGGATCGTATCCTGACGAGACACTTCCCTATCCCGTCCATAGATTCAAGGGAGATTTCAACTTGGATCACCTCCACGTCAGCCTCGGTCCAGGCCTTTTAGCCAAAATCAACGAGCTCTACAAACGAGAACACTTCGACATTACCCACGCCCACAGCATCTTCTCTCCCCTCGCTGTTGGAACCGCCAACCTTTCCTCTGGAATTCGGGGCGTTCCGAGTGTTATAACGGACCATTCCCTCATGAACAAGTCCCTTGCATCCCCTGTATACAGGCTCATCCTTCGCCACTCACTGGGGAAGGTCAACGCCTTCATTGCTGTCAGCGAAGCCGTAAAGGAAGACCTGGAAAGAATATTAGGAAAGAAATTGCGGGGGCGGCCTATCTACGTTATTCCTAACGCAATAGATTTAGATTTCTGGAGGCCGCCCCCGCAAGAAGAAAAAGAGGCTTGGAAAGAGGAGCTGGGGTTAGATGGGATCGTCGTTACGACGACATCGAGGCTGACGAAAAAGAAGAGGGTCCACATCATTCCGAGAATAGCAAAAGAGGTTGTAGATGCCGGATACGACGACGTGACGTTCGTTCTTATTGGTGACGGTCCTCTGAGGAGGAAGATAAGGGAAAGGATCCAACGCTATGGTTTAGAAGATACGGTAAGGATGGTAGGGAGGAAACCACGGGAAGAGGTGAGGAGGTATCTCTGGGCAAGCGATATATACCTTTCTCCCACGATCTATGAGGCTTTCGGGATTGCGGTCCTGGAAGCCCAAGCGACAGAGGTCCCTGTAGTTGCAAGGAATGACGGTGGAGTAAGGGAAATCGTGATGGACGGGGTGACGGGTTTTCTGGCAGGTAATGATGGAGAACTTGTGGAAGGAATCCTTACACTCATCGAGGACCCCGTTCTCAGGAGAAGGATGGGAAGAGAGGCAAGGAAGTGGATAGTAGGTAAGTTTTCTTGGGATACCGTGGTGAACAGGATCCTTGAGGTTTATAGGAGGACGATCGACGAGTTTGATGAGAATTACTACCTCCTCTACCGAGTTGGCCAACGGATACTGAAGGGGAGAAAAGTATGAGGGTTTTTATCACCGTAGATGTAGAGGAGGACTGTCCTCCTTACCTTACCACAACCCGCGGGATGAAAGAAGGCTTACCAAGACTTCTGGATCTTTTTCAAGAAAGAGGAATCAGGGCAACCTTCTTCTTCACGGGAGAAATGGCAGAAAGGTTCCCGGAACTCGCTAGAAGGGTCGTAAAGGAAGGTCACGAGCTAGGCTCCCACGGACACCATCACAGAAGGCTCGATAAGATGAATACTTTAGAAGCAGAAGCAGAGATAAAGAGATCCCTTGAGGTTCTCCGAGAATTTTACCCTGTAGTTTCCTTTCGGGCTCCAAACCTCCAACTTCCAGACCACCTCTTCCTGATTCTAGAGAAGAACGGGATCCGCGTTGATTCGTCGAAAGCAAGGTACAAGGGATGGAGAAAGGGGATCGTGAAAATCGGGGAGGTAATCGAAGTACCTGTATCGGTGACTTCGTCGGTTCTAAGGCTACCTTGGTGGATCCAGAGGTTTATTCACGGGAGATTAGTAGACCCCATCGTTTACTTCGTTCATCCGTGGGAGTTCGTGGAGATGAGAGGTGTTCGGCCAGACTGCGCCTTTAATACGGGAGAGAAGGCCCTAGATCTTCTCGATAAGCTGATAGACCACCTAGATAGAGCTGGGTACGAGTTTTTGATGATGAAAGACCTGGTTTGAGTTCTTGATCGCCAATCAACGGAGGTGCGGGAAAACCCTCAAAAAGGTGGTGGGACCCTCTAACCCCATGGCCCTAGGTTTCAGAGAATTTCTCGAAGAGAAGCTAGAAAGGGGAGAAGTTATCCGAATCGAGGAAGAGGTAGATCCTTACCTTGAGGTCGGAGCAGTTGCGTGGAAACTACAGTCACAGGGGAAACCCATCCTCTTCGAAAGGATAAAGGGGCATCCAGAATGGAGGATCGTATCCAACATCTACGGTACCCGAGATCTCGTGGCGGAATCGCTAGGTGTGTCGAAGTGGGACCTCGTTCCGTTATTGAGAAGGGCCATCGAAGAACGTAAGCCATACTCCTTCGTGGAAGATGCCCCCTTCCTTGAAAATGAAACCCGAGCGGATCTCCGAAGCATACCGGTTCCTACTTACACCCGAAAGGATGGCGGACCTTACTTTACGTCTGCCGTTGTCTTTGCAATGGATCCAGAGTATGGCCTGAATGCGTCTTTCCACCGAATGATGGTTTTTGATAAGAGGAAGGCCGCCGTTCGTATGCTTCCAAGGGATTTATACACCTACTGGGAACGAAGTGGAAAAGACCTAGAAGTAGCTGTTGCGGTCGGATTACCCATCCACGTACTCCTTGCAGCTGCCGTTAGTGCAGGAACCGAGGTAGACGAGATGGAAATTGCCAATGCAATCTCTAAGACACCCATGGTAAAGTTAGAAAACGGAATCCCTGTTCCTGCTGAAGCAGAACTCGTTTTAATGGGACGGATAACCGAAGAGACTCATCCAGAGGGTCCCTTCGTGGATCTGACAGGAACCTACGACGTTGTTAGGGAACAACAGGTCATCGAGTTCGAAAGGATGTACTACCGAAGCGACCCCGTCTTTCATGCACTTCTTCCAGGTGGAAACGAACATAAGGTGCTTATGGGTATGCCCAGGGAGCCGACGATATGGAGGGAGGTCGAAAAGGAAGGCATCGAAGTGAAGGGGGTTTACTTAACCCCTGGTGGATGCTCCTGGCTTCACGGTGTCGTCGCCATAAAGAAGAAGCACGAAGAAGATGGCAAAAAAGCTATTAGGGCAGCCCTTAGGGGTCATAAAAGTATGAAACACGTTATCATCGTCGATGACGACATCAATATCTACGATCCCAATGAGGTGGAGTGGGCCATAGCAACGAGGTTTCAAGCGAGTAAGGATCTCATGATCTTTGAGAACGTGAGGGGCTCTTCCCTGGACCCGTCAGCCGATCCCATTACGAGGCTCACCACAAAGGTAGGTCTTGACGCGACGGCTCCCTTGGAGGGTCGTGAGAAGTTCGAAAGGGCAAAATACGAAGAATGGGGTGGTTGAATGTACTTAACGAGGGAAGAAGAACGGATGCTCGACGGAGAATACGGAGAAGGTGTTCGAAAGTTCATGGAGCTCCTTGTTAAGTTAGGAGACATCTACGGTGCCGAAAGGATGATACCGGTTGGCTCTGCCCAGATAGCCGGGATCTCCTACAAGAACATTGGCGATCCGGGACTGGAGTTCCTGGAGGAAGTAAGCACAGATGCACGGGTTAGGGTTCCTTCCTTCATGAACCCCGCCGGAATGGACCTTGACCGCTGGAAGGAGCTCGGGATCCCTGAAGATTTTGCAGAAAAGCAGAAGAGGGTTGTAGAAGCCCTAAAGAGGATGGGTGTCGTCCCAACTTTAACATGCACACCTTACTTGGCTGGTCTACTGCCGAGGTTCGGAGAGCACATCGCCTGGGCCGAAAGTTCGGCCGTTATCTACGCAAACTCCATCCTTGGAGCGAGAACAAACAGGGAAGGAGGTCCTTCAGCGTTGGCCGCAGCCGTAACGGGAAGGACCCCATACTACGGTCTTCATCTCGATGAAAATAGGCAACCCACAATCGGTTTTGATATCAAAGCTCCGATCAGCGGCGAATACGGTTTTAGCGTTCTTGCCTATACCATAACTAAGAAAGTAAAGAAAGGGATTCCCTATTTCCGCGGAATAAGGGGATCTGCTGATGAGCTAAAAGTGTTTGGGGCAACGTTGGCTGCATTCGGTGGAATAGCCCTTTTCCATGCCGAAGGAATCACACCAGAAAGGGTAGAACCTCCAAGAGAGTTCATAGAGATTGACAAGGAGGAGTTAAAAGAGGTTAAGGAAGAGATCCGGGAAGAATACCGAGATGTAGATGTCGTCGTTCTTGGCTGCCCCCACGCGTCGATACCGCAACTAAAAAGGCTGAAGGAGCTCCTAGGAGATAGGGTATTTCGCGTTCCCGTTTGGGTCTTCGTTGCTTATCCCATAAAGGAGGCCTTGGAGAGGAGTGGACTGAAAGATGAGTTGGAGGAGCGGAACGTGAAGATACTCTCAGATATGTGTGCTGTGGTGGCCCCGTTGGATGTTTTGGGAATAAAGACCGCTGTTACGAACTCGGGAAAGATGTTTAGGTACCTTCCTGCTACCAACGGAGTCAAAACTTACCTTGATTCCCTTGAACATATTGTGGAGGTGTTGGCAGAATGAGGTTGAAGGGTAGGGTAATCGTGGAGGGTTCGGTGGAGGGGGAAGTTCTCTTCACAGATTACCCCATAACGTTCTACGGCGGTGTCGACATGAAGACAGGGAGGATCATCCAAACGGATCATCCCCTTCGGGGAGAAATCATTTCAGGTAAGATCCTCGTATTTCCCTACGGTGTAGGAAGCACCGTCGGATCCTACGTAATCTACGGACTCAAGAAGTATGGAAAGGCACCAAAAGCGATGATATTAAGGGAGATCGACACAGTTGTAGCGACGGGAGCGGTTCTTGCAGGAATTCCAACAGTGGATAAGATCGACATAGAAAAACTGAGGAATGCGAAGAGAGTAAAGATAAAGGACGGGGTCGTGGAAGTTCTTGAATAGCTAGTAGTCCCCTGCTTCAGGTTCAACTGGAAGGAAGAGCTCACAGTCGCAGCTCCTCTTGACCCTAGGCATCTTCTTTATCCCCCAGGCATCGAGGAACTTCAGGGCGGCAACCGTGGTTAAGGCAATATTCTCCAGTTTCTCGAGATCTTCCCAGCGGAAGAACCTCCAGCCAACGTGTTCCGGATCTGCAAGGGTTACTTCACCTTCCTTAGCTTCTACCAAATAGAAGAGTGCGTTTCGTTTGGCTACGTGATTATCGAAGCGTGTACTACCTAGAAACAGCTTGATAGATGCCTCTAGCCCTGTTTCTTCCTTAAACTCCCTGATAACCGCCTGATCAGGTGTTTCTCCTTTGTCTACCTTTCCTCCTGGAACCTCCCAGACCGTATCCCAGGGGAGGTTGTAGAATTTGCTTATCCTTCGTTCTAAAAGAAGCAAACCGTTTTCAGAGAGCCAAACACCGTAGACGAGGTTTACAAGCTTCATTAGGAAGATTCTGCTACAAAGCCTATAAAATGAGTTCTGCGAGCTCTTTGCCAGTCTCCCCAAAACGTTTTTCGTACGTCTTTCTTAACTCTGGATCCCCCAGTAGCGGCCAAACGACGGAATCGATGTGAAGGGGTGGGACACCGGATTTTAGAGCTACTTCGTTCCAAAATTGGATCGGATCAGCTCCGCCAAGCTTTTTTGTTAGCCTCTCGATGCGGAGATCCACGGGGATGGGGATCTCAGAGGGAAAGGGAAGAAACTTCCCGGTGACGATCCTTGCAGCATAGCCATACATCTTTACCGCAAAGACAACTGTTTTAGAGGAAGGTGGGGAGCCCAACGTTTGTGCAATTTTGTTCCAAAGTTCAATCATCCGACTGTGATATGGAAGGAGATCGGCTGTTTCCAAGAACCTCCGCAACCGTTGAATTCTCTTGATCTTT
Organism: Candidatus Iainarchaeum sp.; assembly: GCA_015520865.1. GTDB lineage: Archaea > Iainarchaeota > Iainarchaeia > JAADDC01 > JAADDC01 > WANZ01. Next base: position 4,599 of record WAPE01000079.1, on the reverse strand, counting down.
GGCTCGTGAAACCTCCTATTATTCTTGGACGATCTCAAAAAAGTTATATAATCTTCTAGAAGGGAGCTTGGGGGTTCCTCCGAGAAGTACCGAGCAAATTCCCACCACCAATCTTCTCCCTTTCCAGAAAGCTGATAGGAGACGACAGAATTCATAACGACGAGCTTCAAGAAGGTTTCCTCATCATTGAAGTCCTCACAAAGGAAAGACAATGCCTTGTACTGCTCATCTATGTTCTCTTCGATCCAACGGGCTCCAGATATACCTATCTTTCGAAGAACCTCGTCGATCTCCATTAGATCAACCCCAGGAAGCGTAATGCTACGTGAAGCATACTCTCCAAAGCCCTTCTTCTTAGTGTCTTCTTCGTTCTCTCGTATTCCTCCGAGTAAAAGTGCTGTCCGTACAGAGGAACGTCGCTAACACGTAACAGAGCTGTGCCTCTCTTTCCGTTCCTATTCAAAATTCTGAAAAACGCTGATAGCTCCATGTCCACTGTGATTGCTCCTATTTTGACCAAATACTCCAAAAACTCCCGTGTTTCCATGTATATGAGGGGTACTGTGGCGTGAACACCCCTAATCACGTTCAATCCCGTCTCTTGGGCGTATCCTTCCACCTCGCGGCTGAGCTCCTCGTCTGGGAGAGGTAGATACCGAATGACATCCACGTAGACCTCGCTAACGTTCTCGAAGGGTATAACAGCCTCCGGAACAACAAGGTCCCCCGTTTTGACGCCTCTAAGACCACCTGCAGATCCCAGGAAAAGGATATCCTCCACCCTATCGCTCAGCGAAAGGATCGTTATCCGCTCGGTGAACTCAACCACTCCCCTCCCTAGGAAAAGGACAAAACCCTTCTTTCCGTTCTTCTCCAGGAAGAGGTTTCCGTGGAAGGCTGAAAGGATGGGGTCTGTTGGACGCACATAGCTAAACGACACACCGTTTTCCTTCAGTTGCTCCTTGTAGTTCTCAGGGAAGATGTAATTGAAAGGCATGGGTGAAACAACAATCCGCCGGGTCAACTGATCCTCTTCTATTCCAAACTCGTCCAAGAAGATCTTGTTTCTTGCTTCAGGCTCCCTGAGAAGATCGTGGTAAACCATAGACTAAATACGAGACAAGATTATTTTATCTTTTCCACCACAATTGCGGGGCAGACCCGGGTAACGCCGGGAATCTTTTCAAGCTCCTCTACAAATCTTTCCATTTCTTCCCTGTTTCTAAACCAGCATTCTGCCATGAACATGTGGTCTCCCGTCGTTGCAAAGAGGTGCCGTACCTGAGGAAATCGCTTAACTTTCTCCACAACCTTGAAGTAGGATTCTGGGTCTGCATCAAAACCTAGAAAGACTGTCACCTCGTAACCCAGCCTCTTTGGATCCACATCTGCCTTGTATCCGAGGATTATGCCGTTTCGTTCGAGCTTTTTTACCCTTTTCCTTACAGCGGCCTCAGTAATACCCAATTCCTCGGCTATTTTAGTGAAGGGTTTCCGGGCGTTCTTTAAGAGATCTTCGACTATTTTACGATCTCGTTCCGATATACGAACCATAGTAGTAACATGTTAGGAAAAGATTTTAATGATTTCACACCGTTAATTCTACGGGTGAGAACATGATCGTGATAGGAGAGAAGTTTCCTGAGGTTGAGGTAAAAACAACCCACGGAACGATAAAACTGCCCGATTACTTCACAAAAAAGGGTAAGTGGTTCCTTTTGTTCAGCCACCCAGCAGATTTTACACCTGTTTGTACGACGGAGTTCTACGCAATGGAGAAGAGAGTAGACGAGTTCAGGAAGCTTGGCGTTGAACCTATCGGACTTTCCGTTGACCAGGTCTTTAGCCACATCAAGTGGATCGAGTGGATTAAGGAAAAGCTCGGCGTAGAGATCTCCTTCCCAATAATAGCAGATGACAAGGGAGAACTAGCAGACATGCTAGGCATGATACCTGCCGGTTCAACGGCTACGGCAAGGGCCGTCTTCGTTGTCGACGACAAGGGTGTAATCAGGGCCATCGTTTACTACCCAGCCGAGGTAGGTAGAGATTGGGATGAGATCCTCAGGCTCGTAAAAGCCCTCAAGATAAGCGACGAGAAGGGAGTGGCACTACCTCATAAGTGGCCCAATAACGAGCTTATCGGCGACAGGGTAATCGTTCCGCCTGCAAGCACGATAGAAGAGAAGAAGAAACGCGAAGAGGCAGCAAAGAAGGGAGAGATCGAGTGCTTCGACTGGTGGTTCTGCCACAAGGAGCTCAAGTAAAAACACTCCCTTCTTCAATCTTTTTGAGGTGAGAAAGATGCTTTCGGAGATACCGAAAGGTTTTGGAAAGATAAAGGAGTTCGATTCGAGGATCTCAGATGCTGAACTTGCCAGGATCGGCCTTATAGCAGAGTTAGATGCCATAAACCTCTACGAACAGCTCGCGTTCCTTGCGAGGGACCCCCTCGTAAGGAAGGTGTTCCTGGATATAGCAAAGGAAGAGAAGGAGCATGTAGGGGAATTTCTAGAGCTCTTAAAGAGGTTGGATAAGGAGCAGGTAGAGGCCCTGGAGGAAGGGGCTGAAGAAGTAAAGGAGATGGGAGGTGAGAAGGAATGAAGATCAGAACAGCTGATTGGAAGAACGAAAAGCACGTTCCGGTCATTCACGTTAAGGAAGTAAAGTTCAATGAGCCCATCGAAGTCACCGTAGTGGTCGGAGAAGAGATCCCCCATCCCAATCAACCAGACCACTACATCGCATGGATTGAGCTCTACTACATCCCCGAGAATGGAGAAACACCCTTCCAGGTTGGCAGAGCAGAGTTCACGGCTCATGGAGAGGTAAAGGTCTGGACAGAACCCAGAGCAACCTTCACAGTGAAAATTCCAGGACCCGGCAAGTTCGTAGCGCTATCCCTATGTAACCTCCACGGCCTCTGGATGGGAGAGAAGGAGGTGAAGTAAATGGCCTGTAAGAAGAAGAAAAAGAAGAAGGACTGAAAAAACTATTGAGCTGTCTTCTTTTCTATTTCCTTCAACTTTTCTAAGGCTTTCTTATAACCCAGGGTGGAAAATAGCTCTATCACGTCTCCACGCGGTAGGTTATGCCTGGTGGCTTCTCGGATAGCGAGCACTTGGAGGGCCGCCTGGTTTATCCCGGTTATTGCTTCATCTAACCTTCCTTGACCGTGATACGACTTGACGACTTCTTTCCAATTTTCCAACGTTTGGACAAGATACGGATCAACAGAGACCTCCTTGGCAGCCTTCTTCGCTTCTTCTACAAGATTTGATAGCGTCGTTCCGTGCTGTTTCTCGATACTCTCCAATAGACCCTTAATGTACGTTGCCTTTCCTTCTTCCATCGAAGATAGGTCCAGTTCAGGCAGTCCATGCTTCTTAAGCACCTCTTTAAGCTCTTCCGTTTTCTTGTTCTCAAGGGGTTCTTTTTTCTCCCTTCGGAAGATTCTTCTAACGATCTCCACCATGTTAAAAGATGGTGTTCGTCATCTATAAAACCAGTGAGGGTAGTCTACATCGAAGCCAAAAGAGCTCTCACGAAGAGCAAGCTAGGATTTTACACGCTAAACCCTTACATCGGGTGCTATCACGCTTGTCGTTACTGTTACGCTAAGATCTATGCCAGAGACTTCTACGGATTGAAGAATTGGGGCGAGATTTTACTAGTGAAGAAGAACCTGCCGGATCTGCTCAAAAAGGAAGCAAAACGAGGAATAAAGGTGCTTCTCTCTACGATGACGGATCCGTACCAACCAATAGAAGCCCTGGAACTCCTCTCTAGGCGATCTATCGAGGTTCTTGGAGAACGAAGAGCACAGATAAGCATTCTTACAAAGAATCCGCTCGTAATCCGCGACATAGACCTGTTTCAGCGATATAACATCGAAGTAGGTTTCTCTATTATCTCTATAAAACCCCATCCCCTCGAAGAGCGAGCACCTCACCCGATTCAGCGAATGAGGGCTCTTAAAAAGCTAAAGAAGGAGGGGATAAGGACCTACGTATTCGTTGGGCCGATCCTACTCGAGACCGATGTAGAAGAAATCGTCAAGAAAACGAAGAACTACGCGGATTACTACATTTTTGATCGGTTGCGACACCATAAGGAGACAGGTCTTGGTCCATTCCGCCCCGATAAAAGAAAAATAATGGAAATCGTAGAAAAATATCAAGTAAGGGCTAGGATCCTTTGGTAGGCTCCTTTGCAACAGCCTTTGCTTTCATGAGCTTCTCTGCGATAATACATCCGGGATCCGGACCCAATGGATCTCCGGTATACGCATAGGCCCTTGCTCTGCATCCTCCGCAAACATAACGATAAGGACAATCCTTGCAGAAGAAGTTGGGGGCATCTCGCTCCCGGAGTGCTTTCAACAGCTCGTTTTCTCGCCAAACCTTCTCGAAACCGTCCCTCAAAACGTTTCCGACGACGATTGGCATAAAAACGCAGGGAATGATGTCTCCGTTGTGCTCTAAACCACAGTAGGCCCTGCCAGCTCCACAACCTCCAATGAATTGGGCCAGATTTACTAGATCACGAACATCCTTCGTAACCGCCGGGATCTCTCCAAAATGGGCGATCGATATGTGT
>WAPE01000078.1 GCA_015520865.1 Candidatus Iainarchaeum sp. | reverse complement strand
TGGGTAAGAAGGTTACTGTTACGAATCCAGTAAAGGGCCTCGAGATAAGGAGGACGTCAGAGGGTCATATCATTGAGCTTTATCATGATGCTTCCTTTTTCTTGCCGGAGGAGAAAGGCTTCGAGGTTTTGGTTCGTCGACAGGGATCGACGACGATAAAGGTTTCGTCAAGCGAAATGGACGACGTCGCCAATGTTCTTGCGAGGATCTTATCAGCCAGAAGAACGGGTTTAAATGAGGTACCAGCCTACGCACTTATGTGATGAAGGTCCTCTTCCTTTCCGATACCCACCTCGGTTTTGGGAGGAAGCATAGGGACTATCCAGAGCGCAGAAAGGACGCCTTCGAGGGCTTTTCGAGGGCTTTAGAGGTTGCTAGAAGGGAAAACATCGATGTTATTCTCCACGGGGGAGACCTCTTCCATAGGGTTTGGCCGTCCTTCGAAACCCTTTCTGAGGCTGTCGATTTGCTCGCCTCACTTCGATCGGGGGGTAAATATCGGGTTGTAATCAAGGATCTTAAGGGGAACTCTCTGGATGAGCGAGAAGTAAGGGGTATTCCCTTCATCGCCGTCCACGGCAACCACGATTGGAATCAAAACAAGGAAAACAATATCTACACCCTTCTCGAGAGGGCAGGCTTGCTTATCTACGCCCATCGACGGAAGATCTTGGTGGAAGGCGAAAACGGATCCATCTGCGTCGTTGGTATGGGCTGGATACCTGACCGGTATGTCGAATCGGTAATCTCTTCCTATCCCTCCAACGATTGTGGGCATCCTGCTTACTTCCTCTTCCATCAGCCTGTCAAGGGGCTTTATCCGTCCAATCCTAGAGAAAAGCTCATCCCTCCGTCTCTATTCCCCTCCAGATACGACCTCTATCTCGGTGGACACCTCCACTGGATCGTTGACAAGACTGTTGGTGATAAACGGTTTCTTATACCGGGGAGCACGGTCATAACGAGCCTCAAGGAGGGAGAGATGGATCGCGACCGGATCGTTTACCTTATTGAGGGATCCTCGGTTCGATCCGTTCCGCTAGGTGTTAGAAAAGCCTACCTCGTGGTAGCCAAAACGTTCAATGAGGCAGTGAAAAAGATCGAGGAGCTCCTTTCGATGCATGAAGGAAGGCCCCCAATCATCAAGGTTGTTTTGGAGGGAAACAAGGAAGAGGATGTTGATGAAAACACTCTGAGGGGTCTCTTCAGGGATAGGGCTCTCATATACCTTTTTGATCGAAGAAAGGAAGATATCTTCCAGAAAATACGCGAGTTTAAGGGAGAGCTCAGCTCTTCGGCTTTCGAAAGGCGTGTGGTCTTCGATATACTTAGGCGCCGTCTTGGAGAGGAGTGGAGCGATTGGATGGAGGAGCTGATAAACCTTTTGATAGAAGGAAAGGAAGAGGAAGCCTTCGGCTTCCTTCTGGAGCAGGATATGCCTCGGAATTCTTACCAAAGAAAGGGAGGAACGATACTGGATTGGGTGGGAGAATGAAGCTGGTATACATCCACGGTCTCGGAAGTGATGGTGAAGATCCCATTTCTGAGGCCCTCAGACAGAAGTTTGGCTCGTTAGAGGCTATAGAATACTACAAGCTTTCTGAGCAGCCCGGCTGGATGGAAGAAGCCTTTAACCTCGTTTACAACAAGGTTCCCAACGAGCCCCACGTTCTTGTAGGCCATAGTTTAGGTGGTCTCTTCGCCCTCTACGCCGTTAACGAATACACGAAGGCCCTCATCCTCTTGGCGCCTGCCATCTCGGTGAACACGGGTATTCGCATATTCCTCTTCACGGAGACGATGAAGGACCGTTACGTCACGGTTCCCGGAAGGCACCCCGTTCGTATGAACAAGGACGATGTCGGAACCTTCTTTCGGCTCATGAAGGATCCCCCTGTCCCGTCAGGAATTCCCACCCTTTTCCTCTTGGCAGAGGAGGACAGCCTGGTAAACAACAAAGGGGTCCACAAATACTTCCGTTCCGTCAATACGCCGCGATCGTGGTTCCTAATACTTGCAGGCGCAAGCCACAACTTCAGTGAACGGGAA
>WAPE01000077.1 GCA_015520865.1 Candidatus Iainarchaeum sp. | reverse complement strand
TTTGTATTCAAGCCTTTAATGCTCTCCTTGACAACGTTGAGGGAATCCTTCAGCCTTTCTACCTCTTTTTCAAGGTCTTCGACAACGGCGGTAACCTCCCTTCCTTCAGAAGTAAGCAACTGTCCTGTCTGACCCGGTGGAGTGATCGCAACGGTTCCGCTTGGTGATGTTGCAGCTGGAGCAGGGGCTCCCAGAGTTATGGCAGGTTTTGGGGCTGCTGTTTCTCCACCCTTCTCCTCCTTTTTCTTCCCAAGGCCCAGGAAGTCAAACATCTTTCCACCTCCTCTTACGGGTAAATATCTACTACCTTTCCTTCAAATCCGCGCGGAGTAATAAGATCCTTCGTTGTAGGATACCCTTGGGCTGTTCCAAGCTCTATGGTGAACGGTTCCGATGCTTGTAGCGGATACTTGGGCCGATAAAAGATGATGATTTCTTGGTTCGGTAGAAGCGTATACGTATCACCTTTCCCGTAGCAGTCAGTCCAAAGGGCCGTGTAATAGGTTCCGACGTGGATGTCGTTGGAGTCTAAATCAAAGGGATCGAGGGCTTGTGCAACAAAGGCTATGTCGTAGGCGTTCTTAAAGCCGAAACGGGCAAGCTCGTTCATCACATTGATGAGAGTGGCCCTACAAGCAGGGTAAGGAGATACATTTTCGTCGAGGATGAGATTATGAATGATAATAAGGGTGTTCTTATCGGAATTGAACTCAGAATAGAGATCTTCAGGCGGAACGTACTGAATTCCGTCAATAGAAACGTTATTCGTGGTAAAGCTCATGACGAGCTTCCTCAGATCCACCGGATCGGCTCCAGGGGCAAGCATGGCCTTGATAAGAAGGTACGTTACACACTGATGATCACCACAGTAGCCCACGACACCTTTTACCTCTTTAACGAGGATCCTATCCATAATCATACGCTCGTGTTGTTTCTGAAGGGTGAGTGCCTTTGTCCTTAGCTGATCGGCTGTCTGGATGAGGAGGAATGCCGCTATTATTGAGGCGAGAACGATAGCGATGAGAATGAGGATTGTTCCAATCCCCTGCTGTGCTCGCATCCATAAGATTTCGGTCCTGGGGACTTTTAAAACGGTCCGCGGGACCGCAGAGCTTTTTACTACCCTGTTGGAGTAATGGTCACCGCCGACTTCATCGATGGAAGGATGAGGGAAAGGGTTAGATCGGTGGCATAGTAGACGAGGAGTAGGCCTATGATAAGGATGACGAAGTGAAGGGTAGCCTCCACCTTTAGACCTCCATCGAGGATCTTGATGAGGATTGCTAGAAAGAGAGCTTGGAGGGCAAAGACGTAGACAAGGACGTTCACCATGGGCCGAAGGTCGACGTTGAAGTTAAAGAAGGGGACGATACCCGTTACATCGGTTCCGAGGCCGCTAAGAACACCATGGAAAAGAACAAAGACAGCCGCCATAGACTTCACTGCCAAGAAAACACCTAGTGCCACACCCCAGTAAGTTCCGTAGATCGTTCCCTTTGCTCCCGATGCTACTTGGAGCCTGAGCTTTCTTGCATCGAGGAGCGTGTGGAGCTGGTCCCCTATGATACTTCCGACCATTTTAGGATCGGCTCCAGCGTAAAGGGTCTTTATGAAGAGTTCGTTAAACTTGGAAAGAATAGCGGACCCGAGTTCCTTGGAAAACAGCTTAAAAGCGTAGTAAACATTTCTAGTAACCGCAAGGCGGCGATACAGCCTTTCCAATGCTTCATTCATACCAGGATAGATGTGCCTCCGTAGCCTTCGGATAACGGGGATCACCGCTCCTTCTCTTATGGATACGAGCTCTCCAAGGGTCCTAATAAAGGGAAGGTATGAGTGCTCCCTCTTCCTTATGAGGGATTCTGCCTTGTGGGATAGGTAGGCCGGAACGACGAGTGGAAGCGCCGCAAGGGTTACCTGGATGATGGGATCCAGACCAAGAAGGTAGGCAAGGAAGAATATGAGGATCGAAACAGATGCTCCCACGGCGGTAGCTAGGATAGCAGTAAGGTGCTCCGGAGAGATATCCGGTGCGTCGTTCGCTAACTTATCGGGAGGAACGGAGGTTCTTGCCAAAGCAAGAATAACGACGTCGATGAGGAAGATGCCTCCGATGAAGGCAAAGTAGATAACCTCGTTGGGGATGGGAAAGAAGATCGGTGCCATGGCGAGGAAGGCAAGGATGAAGGCTACTGAAACGAAGAGGGCAGAGAAGAGGTCAGCTACGGTGGATATCTTGTAGACGGCCTCCTGGTAGGTCATCTGAATATCCCTGAGGATGTCCTTGAACTGCGTCTTGAAGAAGAAGACGAGGTCTTCACCGTATTCTACAACCTGAGAAAGCCTAGAGAGGAAATTAGAGAAGAGAGGTGCCGGGGTGGTGTCTGCAACCACCTTACAGGCCCTGGAATAGCCGAGCTTCCAGTCCCTTGCCAGGTGATAAAGCCTCTTCATCTCCTTGGAGATCTCGCCGTATTCCTCGGTCTTGGCCAGCGTTTTGAAGAACTCGTCGTAGTTTGCCTTGGCCGTAGTCATAGAACCGAGGAAAACGATGAAGATGGGAAAGTTCTTGATGATGTTCTCCCTCTTAACCGCGGCAGGAATCGTTACGGACGCAATAGCGATAAGGAGAGAGACGAAAAGAACAACGGGGATAAGAAGAACGAGGAGGCGGAAGGAGATGAATCCAAGGTAGACGAAGGGATATATAAGGATCTCAAGACCTATGAAGGACACCAGCCAGACAAGGAGGATGTAGAAAGCCAGCTCCCTTAACGAGGAGACGCCCAACGAGTGTATGAGCTTTTCTACCTCTATCACTCCACCACCACCGTGAATGGCAATCCTTCGAGGCCAAACTCGATATAACGGCTCACGAGCTCGTAAACCTTGAAGTAATCAAAGTAGCCGCGGTTTACCATCTCTTGAAGGACCGCCGCCCGAACACGCAACTCGTTGTAAACCTCTTCCTTCTCCATGCCCAAGGTAGGAGCCACCACCTCCTCTAACACGTAAGAGTTGTACCACGCCTTAAACTGGTGGGTATCGGTTACAGGATCCCAGGAGAAGGATTCTCGGGTAACGATGCTTCCCGTTGGTGCATGGTACCGTTCGATCTCGGAGATCGTTATCATCCTTCTGTACTTCTTTCCCTCCCTCATAACGGACTGCTGAATAGCCACGATGTTCACGTTCGGTATGTACTCCTTCGGAACGTTAATAGGGGGCCCAGAAATCCTTCGAATGAAGGAGTTCACGCTTCCTGCGTGGAAGGTGGACATCACCGGGTGGCCTGTCTGCATGGCCTGGAAGGCTACATAGCCCTCCGCGCCTCGGATCTCTCCGACGATGATGTAGTCTGGTCTGGCGCGGAGGGCGGCCTTAAGGAGGTCAAACATGTCTGCCTTTCCTTCTGCAGTTATGGTTCGTACCCAGTTCTTGTGGGGAACATAGATCTCGGGTGTATCCTCAACGGAATAGATCCTCGCCCGTGGTTCGATGAAGGTGGTCAAGGCCTTGAGGGTTGTGGTCTTTCCTGCAGCGGTTTCACCGCAGATGAACACGGAAGAACCTGCCTGGATCGCAAGCCAGAAATAGGCCGCCTCTTCTGCCGATATCGTGTTCCATTTGATGAGCTGTGTGATGGAGATCGGGACCTTCGTGAACTTACGGATGGTGAAGGAGGAGCCTCTAATTGAGATGTCCTTGGAGTATATAACGTTTAGACGGCTGCCGTCGGGCATGGCAGCATCGACGATAGGCCTTACTTCCGTAGCGGGCCGGTTAAGGAGCTCCGTCATGCGGAATATGAAATCTTCTAGCTCTTCTTCGTCTTTAAACTGGACGTTGGTTTCCATGGATCCAAAGATCTTGTGGACGATCCATATGGGGTTTGTTCCCACACAGGAGATGTCCTCTATGTAGGGATCCCTCATGAAAACCTCTATCATGGAGTACTGGGCCAGTTCTCGAATGAGGAGCTCCCTTATGTCTTTCTTCTTACCCTCAGGGATGTAGACCTTTCCTAGGAGCCACTCTTGGAGGGGCCAGGTCCAATCCTTCTTTGTATAGACCGTTTTCTCGACGAGGTCGATGAGTAGCTTTATGAACTCGTCCTGGTCTTTGGGGATCTTATCCATGAGGGAGACCCGCTTTGTAATCTTGTCGTAGAGTTTTCGGAAGTACTTTAGATCTTCTTCGGTGTACTCAGGTTGAATAGCAACGTATAGCGGATCTTCTCCGTGCTTCTTTCGTATATGAACGAAGTAAGGCTCTCCGACGGGATAAATGACGTTTATCTCATCCATGATAGCTACCTTAAGATCCAAGGGGATCTCTGTCACGTAGATGGGTTTTTTCCACTTTCTTTGAACCTCTTGGACGTACCTCCTAAGGTGAGGATTCCGTTGGAGGGCTTCCTGGAAGGCAGCTTCGTCGTGCTTCAGGCTCATTCCCTCACCACCGGGAAGGGTAATCCTTCAAGGCCAAAGTAATAGTAACGTTTTATCACGTTAAACACATCCATATAGCGCTTTATTCCACGCTTCTGCATCTCCGAAAGCACCGCCGCACGCTCATCGAGGTCTTCGTAGATCTTTCTTGGATCGGCATATCCCTTGTAGAGGGCTATCTTCTTCTCGAGGATGTAGGAGTTATACCTTCCGAGGAACTCGATCCTGTCGTAGAGGGGGTCCCAACGGAAAACCATACGGGTCATTATACCCTTCCCCTCTTGGTATCCCTCGATCTCATAGACTGCAATGACCCTTCGGATGATCTGACGCCCCCTCCTGAAGGAACGCTGTATAACGACGACGTTCAGGTTAGTCAGATAGGGTAGGGGAATGTTTATCGGGGGGCCGTTCAGACGCTGGATGATCTTCTTTATATCACCGCCGTGGAAGGTGGACATCACTGGGTGGCCTGTCTGCATGGCCTGGAAAGCGATGTTTCCTTCCTTTCCTCGGATCTCTCCGACGATGATGTAGTCTGGTCGCGATCGGAGGGATGCTTTGAGGAGATCGAACATATCAGCTCGTCCTTCCTTTGCCACCGTCGCCTGCCAGTTCTTATGGGGAACGTAAAGCTCCGGTGTGTCTTCGACAGAATAAATCTTTGCATCCGGCTTTATGAAGGCAGAGGTCGCCCTCATCGTCGTTGTTTTACCCGACGCCGTCGGCCCGCAGAAAAACACGCTCATCCCGTTCTCTATGGCGAGCCAGAGGTATGCCATAAGCTCGGCAGAAGCCGTTCCGAGATCCATTATCGATATGACGCTCATCGGCTCCTTCTCGACGAGCCTTATGGAAATAGCGGTTCCTTCCTTCGAGACCTCTGTTCCATAGATAATGTTCACCCTCGAACGGTTCTCAGGAAGGATCCCGTCAACGATGGGGTTCGTTATACTGACCCTCTTGTTCATTCGGAGGCCTAGCCGAAAGGCAAAACCGTCCACCTCTTCAAGGTCCTCGAACTCGACGTTACTCCTCATATTGCCCCAGACTTTATGGACAACGTAGGTTATTGTGCCGGCGTTTCGGACATCTTCTAGGTAAACGTCCTTGAAGAAGCTGTCCCATTTTTCGTAGCCAACGATGTTCTTCACGAGGTTAAAGTAAACGGCTTCGAAGTGTTTCTTATTGAGGCGTAGTTCCTCGAAAGCCTTTTTGGCCAACTCTCTGAGTAGCTCCGGGGAAGGTTCGTGGGCCTTTACGTCGGCGGCAAGCTCGGTGATCTTGTTAAGGACCTTTTCGTAGATTTCAGGAACCTCAACCTTTGGCTCGATGAGGTAGTAAATGAGTTCTCCCGTTTCCTTATCCCGGTAAACGTGAACAAATACGTCTTCATCGATCTGGTAGATGATGTTTGGATCGGAAATAGCGGCCATAGAGCGATCGAGTTCCTTGTAAAATTCCGGGCGCCCGTACTTTCGCGAGAATTCCGAGACGTGTTCCCTAAGGTGAGGATGCTTAGAAAGGAGGAGCGTTACTTCGGAAGGCTTCATCTTCTTTGCCATTCCTAAAGAATTGGATCGTTATGATTTAAGGTTATGGTGGATAGAGTTTTACGACGCTTCCCTGAAAGACATCTGGAACGGTAAACTCCGCTTCGGTTCTCCCACCGTTGTTCACGATAAGGCTTATCCTCACGTGCTCGTCAGGGAGAAGTCCGTCGGGAGGAGCATAGTAGATGTTGATGAGTTGTCCCGGAAAGACCATCCGGTCATCTTTCTCGCCATTACAAAGGACCCAAGCAACCGTGTAGTAATCACCGTTATTGAAAAGATAGTAAGCGTCTTCCTTGCCTAGCTGGATCCAAACACCCGTTGTTATGATCTCCCAGACCTTCTGATCGGTCTTTTCACAGGGGTCTCCGAGGGTATTGTTATCGGCGTCACCCGCATCGATGAAGGTGGCTGTTTTAACAACGTTTTCGGTAGCAAACTCTAGGACAGTATCACGGAGGTCAACATACTCCCCTCCGGGAGGAATTCTAGCAGTAATACGGAGGTATCTAATGCGGTTGTAGGTTGGGGAATTTGCATTTTCGTCTACAAAACCATAGATTGATAAGATTTCGAAGCGGCGGGAGAACTTGGCTTGAGACTCCTGCTGTGTTATCTGAGCCTGGTTCTTGAGAGAATTTGCAGCGTTGAGGAGGACGATGGCGGCGACGGTAGCTATGAGGACGATGACGATGAAGATGATGAGCGTAGAAATGCCCATATCGCCACGCATGTAGATTAAGAACATTGGCTTAGATTTTAAAGGAAGGGAAGATTCGTTACCACTAGAGGATCCTCCATCTCCAAACGTTGTTTATAAGCTTTTCCTACCTAAGCAAAGAACGGGGGGTTGAAGCAGCGGGGTGGAGCAGCCTGGAGTGCTCGCCGGGCTCATAGGGGCACCGCCCCCTATAACCCCCTACTACCTTTTTCTTCTAATGATGAGTTTCCTCGCAGCCCACATACTCTTCGACGGATGGTTATCGATAGGAAAAGATAAATACGTCGTTGGTTATGCTTCAAAAAGTCCCGCACTTATAGCACGTGTAGAGAGATTACTTCGAGTCTATGGATGCAACCATGTCTACCGAAGAATAAGAAAGAATGGAGTAAGGGAAATCGAGTGCTATTCGAAGGCTCTTCTTCGAAAAATAGCAGTAGAGATCGATCGTATAAAGAAGGGAAAAACTTTCGCTCATCGAGGCATTTGATGTTCTTCGAGCTTTTTGGGATGATGAAGGTACTGTGTCGGTCGACGGAAGCAGGGTACGCCTTAGGGCTCGTCAAAAGGATGCTAAACTGCTTCGCAAATTACTATACTATCATAAAGTGATGGGAGTTGACGCTGCTCTTGATTATGATGGAATAGGTATTCTCATCAGCGGAAAAGGAATGGTAAGAAGGTTTAGATACCTAATCGGCTTTTCTAAAGGTGTATACGTAGGCCGATCGGAAAAACAATCGTTTTCATAAAAAAGAAAAAGCTGCAGTACTAGATCTCTATATTTAAATACGTTTCGTACGCAATAGATTTCTGGGCGGTGCCCTGCGAAACCCGGAGGTCGGTGGTTCAAATCCACCCCCCGCTACTCTTTCCTTTGTTCTATTTCTCTTTTACCTTCAAATTCTTTGCACGATCTCACATTATTTTCCTTAAGAAATAAAGAAGCTCTAAGTTATTTGGGGCAAAATTACCTCCTGAGGGCTCTTCGCCTTCTCTTTAGCCTTCTCATCTTCTTCTTTCTCCACTTCCAGCGTTGCATGGCATGGGGTTTCTTGAAGCGGGAGGTATCTTTCTTTCGGATGCCCAAGGGATCACCTCCACTAATTATTTGAGGTGGTTCCTTTTATCTCTTGGGGTTAGACGATCTCGGCCACCGTCGGAACGTGATCCGAGGCGTAAGTGTCGTAGAAGATCCATGCATCCTTCAGTCGAGGAAGTAGCTCCTTCGAAATCACGATATAATCCACCCTCCAGCCTACGTTTCGCTCACGGGCCCTAGTCCGGTAGCTCCACCAGGTGTACTTGTCTGTTTCATCGGGATGGAGGTATCGAAACGTATCAATCCAGCCCTTTGAAAGAAAGTGGGTCATCCAATCTCGTTCTTCCTTCGTAAAGCCAGCCTTTCCCTCGTTCTCCTTCGGTCGAGCAATATCTTTCTCCGTGTGGGCAACGTTGAAGTCTCCCATGAGGATGACAGGTTTCTTTTTCCTTAGTTTTTCTACATAACGCTCGATCGTCCTATCAAACTCGAGTTTAAACTTCAGCCGACTGAGATCCGGCCTGGAATGTGGAAAATAAGCGTTTACGACGTAAAAATCATCAAATTCCAGGGTTATCGTCCTTCCCTCACTGTCAAATTTCTTCTTTCCAAGGCCGTATCGCACGCTAATGGGTTCCACCCGAGTTAGGATAGCGGTACCTGCATATCCCTTCCTTTCCGCAGGGAACCAGTACCAGCGATAATCTAAAAGGTCCAAAGGGATCTCCGGAGGTTCAGTAGCCTTTATCTCTTGGATCCCAAGGATATCTGGATTTAGTTTTCTAACGGTATCCCAGAACCCCTTCTTTATGGCCGCCCGTATACCATTGACGTTCCAGGAAGCGAGAAGCACAATATTTTTTCGGGGCGTTACTTTTAAACTAGGCTTCCTCATTCTACTGTGAACCCCCTCCTAGAGGCCCAGAAAGAAGAAATAACCGAGTACTTCGTTTACAAGGAGCTCGCGAGAAGGTCTAAAACAAAGACCCGCGAAATTTTGGAGAGAATTGCGGAAGAAGAGCTGAAGCACTACACCGCTTTCAAATCAGCAACAGGAAAAGATATAGAGCCTGACAAGCTTAAAATAAGGGCTTTCAGCCTTCTATCACGGTTGTTCGGCATCACTTTTACCATAAAGCTAATGGAGAGGGGTGAAAGAAGCACAGAAAGGATGTACGAGGCTTTGAAAAGGACCTATCCCTTCCTCGAACCCATCATCGAAGAAGAACTAAAGCATGAACGAGAACTCCACAATTTGGTGGAGGACGGGCTCTCCTCCCACATAGGATCGATTATTCTGGGTCTAAATGATGCCCTCGTTGAAATGACAGGTGCTTTGACGGGATTGACCTTTGCCCTTTCCAACTCTTCACTCATAGGGATCAGTTCTCTCGTCGTCGGAATCTCGGCTGCCCTCTCCATGGCAGCTTCTGAGTTCCTTTCAAGGAGAGCAGAAGGTTCGAAAAACCCTCTTAGAGCAGCAACTTACACAGGGTTGGCCTACCTTGTCGTCGTTCTTTTACTCATAGCTCCTTTCTTTGTACTAAATAGTCCAAAGCTCGCCCTTCTAATTTCGCTTTTAACCTCCGTAATACTGATAGGAATATTTTCGCTTTACGTGGCTGTAGTAAAGGATAGAAGCATAAAGAAGGAGTTCCTCACGATGGCGGGAACGAGTCTAGGTGTTGCCTTCGTTTCTTTCGTGGTGGGTAGCTTAGCAAATAAGGTAACGTAGTGTGGGCGGCCCTCGTGACACGGGTTCATGGAATCCCCCGGCGCAGCCAGGCCGCCCAATGAAGTATTGGATAAAAAGAGTTTAAACGAAGGTAGCAGGAGAACCTAGGACCGTGGGGGTTACCGAATCGAAGAGGTTCTACCCCTTTCGAAACCCTGGAAGCATCCTGTGATGGGTGATCGAGTGGATAGCGAAGATCACCCCGGAAGCGGGGGGTAATAGGGGTGGAGCCCTATAATGGGGCCGCGGGGATTCGAACCCCGGTCGCGGGAGCCAAAGTCCCGCATGCTTGACCGCTACACCACGGGGCTACCAAGGAGCGACGTTTCCATGATTCTTAGGTACCCTAAGGTTTTAGAATGGTCGAGATAGCATTAAATACATTTTTACATAATTTTGTATAAGGTGATAAAAATGGTTGAGCTGGAAGAGGTTTTAGAGGAGGTTAAAAAACGCTTGAACGAGTTAAAGGAAAAAAGCATCGAGAATATCCAGAAGCTAAAGATCGGTGAAATCGCAGAAATGTCCGTATCTGGGTGGGTAAAAAGGGAGGCTGAAAACGAATATAGGATTGGAATCTGGAGAGGTTTTGGGATAGCAAAAGGGATTGAAGAGTACGTGGAAATGGTGGGACGATACAGTGAGTTCGTTGATCTTTTTTCTAAGTCCGTCTCTCCCACAAGGGTAAAGATCCTCCTACTAGCCTACGACGGAATTACGGAAGGAGAGCTTTCTGAGAGGCTTAACCTCAGAGGTGGGGCCCTTCATTACCATTTAAGGGATCTTTTAGCTTTGGGACTGTTGAAAAGGGAAAAGAGAGGGTATTACATCACGACAAAATACGGGAATTACGTTTCGAGAGCTGTTATATCAGCGATAAGAAAGTTTAGGGAAAGTCTGAGGTGGGAAACCGAATAAGCTTTTTCTTTCCTTTATATTTTTGCGATGATGAAGAGGTATTACGCTGAAGGTGTGATGAGTAGGCGCGCAGCTGAGCAGTTTCTTCAAAGAAACCGCCACGAATGGAAGAAGCTTCGAGATAAAAGGGTCCTTGTAGCTGGAGCAGGAGGACTCGGCAGCTTTGTGATAGCCGGACTGATCGGAAGTGGCGTAGGAGAGGTCCACGTTGTGGACTTCGACGTTGTGGAACCCTCTAACCTGAACAGACAGTTCTGGTACAAGGAGGAAGACGTAGGAAAACCAAAGGCGGAGGTTATCAAGAAAAGGGCAGAAAGAGGATTTGTGAAGATGGTAGCGATAAAAAAGAGGATTGAAGAGGTGGATGTTAAGGAGTATGATGCCGTAGTGGACTGTCTCGACGAATGGGAAGTGAAGCTAAACCTCATGAAGAGGGCGATTCAGGAAGGGGTCCCTATTGTCGTCATATCCGCCGGGGAAGGCAAGGGATTTGTTTCGGTTCCAGAGGAGCCTATCGAGATAAAAATAAGGAAAGCACGAAAAGTTTCCACGCCGGAACTGATGATAGCGGCTGGTTTTGCTGTGGAACAGGTGATAGAGATTCTCTTGGGGAAGAAGCCCTCCCTACTGGGGAAGCTCCTTGCCTTCGACGTTGAATCCCTCGTTCTAGAGGTTATGGAGCTTTGATGTTCTCCTGAAGTAGAGGTAGAGAAAGAAAAGACCTACGATGATAAGCAAAACGGACCAAAGGTCTTGGAGAAGAAGCGTAGGAATAATACCCCAACGCTCGAGGACGAGAACGAGTCCGAAGAGGATGAGGAGGATCCCTGCTACAAGGTCGTCGTCCACACCATCAAGTGGGTAAGCAGACATTTAAACCTTGCGGAGTGATAGAATTTCGGGTCCGGGGGTAGCTCA
>WAPE01000076.1 GCA_015520865.1 Candidatus Iainarchaeum sp. | reverse complement strand
GGGAGACAGAAGAAGCGAAGGAAGACTGACTCCGCTGGAGTCGGCCGAAACGCCCACCCTCGATGAACTAGCAAAGAGGGGTTCTTGCGGTATGCACTATCCCCTCTCTCCGGGGATTCCCGTGGGTAGCGGATTAGCCCATACGCTCCTCTTCGGCTATAAGGAGACCGACTATCCAGGAAGAGGGGTTCTGGAGGCATTTGGGGCAGGTATACCTCTAAAACCAACAGATCTTGCCTTCCGGATCAACTTCGCCACGGCAGACGAGAACTATATCGTAGTAGACAGAAGGGCTGGAAGGAGAGGAGAATTCATTCCTCAGATGGCCAAGGACCTCGAAGAGGCCCTGAACAACAACCCCTTTGGCGTGAAGGTAAGGCTCGTAGCCTACGAGGGCTATAGAGGAGTTTTGGTAATCTCGGGGGATCTTTTGAAGCCCATCAAAGATCTTGATCCCCAGGTTCCTGGAAAACCCGTGCGGTTTTCTGAGGATAGGACAACCGGTAGGATCGTAAACTGGATCGTTATGAAGTCCTACGAGGTGCTGAAGAACCATCCATTAAACGAGCGAAGGAAGGAGCTCGGACTGCTTCCGGCTAATATCATTCTGCCCCGTGGAGCGGGAAAGGTCAAGGAAAGAATCCCCTTCGACGAGAAGTATGGTATGTTAGCCCTCGGGATCGCCGATAGAAACCTCTACTTGGGTGCAGCCCGCTACTTCGGCATGGAAACGGTCAAGCTACCGGACAAGGAAAAGATACCGTTCCTGTTGGAGAACTTCGAGAAGTACGACTTCTTCTTTGTCCACTTCAAGCTCACAGACGTCTATGGACACGACGGGAAGTGGGAAGAGAAAAAGAAGTACATTGAAGAGGTTGATAAGATGCTGAAACCGCTGTTAGAGGTGGATGCCGCCATTGCGGTCACGGGAGACCACTCCACCCCTGTATCGTTGAAGAATCACTCGGGAGATGCAATTCCTCTCCTCATCTATGGAGGAGATGTAGACGAAACACGTTACTTCGGAGAAAATGAATGTAGCAAGGGTAGAATTGGCTTTGTTCGAGCCAATGACGTCCTTCCACTTCTTTTCAATGCCGCAGGAAGGATGGGAGAGGTTGGCAAGTAACCCTTTATCCATTTCTTGACAGAAGTATACCGTGAAGTACGTATGGATAGAATGGGAAGATGTAGAGGATTGGACACTTTCCCTTGCTGAAAAGGTTCGTTCTTCTGGTTTTGAGCCCGACGCCATTGTCGCCATCGCCCGTGGAGGTCTCTGTCCAGCCAGGATCCTTGCAGATGCCCTAGATATTAATCTGGTCTTCTCCTTCAAGGTGGAGCACTGGGGAACAACCGCTACGAGAACACGGAACGAGGCTGTCATTCTCCAAAGGCTTACCGATGAAGTAAAGGGAAAGAGGGTTCTCCTCGTGGATGATATCGTCGACACAGGGAAGAGCCTAAAGGTTGGGAAGAAACACGTAGAAGAGGTTGGTGCCAAGGAGGTAAAGACAGCTGCCATGCAGTGGATCGTTAACTCTGAGTTTGAACCGGACTTCTACGGCGTAAAAGTGGAAGATTGGGCGTGGTTCGTCTATCCTTGGAACCGGGTGGAGGATTTGACCAATATCGCCAAGAAGGAAGGGGTGAAGGAAAATCTCGAGGGCTTCTTCGAGGAGCTCCTCGGTGTGAAGGTTCCTCGTAAGTATATCAAGCTCGTGGAGGCGAGACTATGATCGGAATCTTCGGAGGGACCGGATTCTACAGTCTGTTGGAAGATGCAGAAAGGGTGAAGGTGTTCACGCCCTATGGGAGCCCCTCTGCTACTCCCTACGTAGGAAGGATCAACGGTGTTGAAGTAGCCTTCATTCCCAGACATGGAGAAAGGCATACGATTCCTCCACATCGGGTGAACTACAGGGCCAACGTATGGGCCGTGAGGGAGCTCGGAGTGGAGAGGATTATTGGGATCCAAGCAGTTGGATCTTTAAAGGAGGAGTACAAGCCGGGAGACATCGTCTTCCCCGATCAGTTCATCGATTTCACCAAGGGAGTCAGGGACTTTACCTTCTACGAGGGAGGGAAGGTAGCTCACATCTCCATGGCCGATCCCTTCTGTCCAGAGATGAGGAGGCTCGCCATCGAGACGGCGGAAGAGCTGGGAATTCCCTTCCATCCGACGGGAACCTATATCGTTATCGAGGGGCCGAGGTTTTCCACGAGGGCTGAATCTCGAATGTTCAGGACCTTTGGAGACATCATCGGCATGACCCTGGTGCCAGAGGTTGTTCTAGCTCGCGAGCTGGGCATGTGTTACCTCTCCATCGCCATGATAACAGACTATGACGTCTGGGCAGAAAAGCCCGTCGACACAAAGGAAGTCATCGAAACGATGAAGAAGAATGAAGAAAGGGTCAGAAAGCTCTTGATAAACCTGCTTCCAAAGATTCCGAAGGAACGCCACTGCGGATGCGATAAGGTCTTGGAGAATGCGTTTATCTAAGGTTTTTATATCTCCGTTCCTTTCTTCTTAGGTGAACGAGCTAGTACTCTTTCTCCGGGTGGCCTACGCGGCGCTCTTAGGGGCCATAATAGGTTTCGAAAGGGAGATTCACGATAAACCGGCTGGTTTAAGGACCCACACCCTCGTCGCGATGGGTGCGGCGCTCTTCACGGTCATGTCCTTCTCGGCATTTCCCGGAGCCGATCCCGCGAGGGTCGCCGCCAACGTCGTCGTCGGAATCGGTTTTATTGGAGCAGGAACGATACTCCAGATGGGGAGAAGTGTTCAAGGGATAACGACAGCGGCGTCCATCTGGTTATCTGCAGCGGTAGGCTTAGCAGCGGGAGCAGGTTACTACATACTCTCTGGACTCACTGCACTCCTCGGCCTATTTATCCTGCTAGCTAGAAGCTGGGCGCACAGGCTGAGGGAAGGGTGAAAGTCCTCGTTTCCATATTTTTGCTTTTCGCCACAGAACATGATTAGTGGCCGAGCACCAAAGTGTAAGCTGGAAAGAAATTGTAGGAGTTGTGGGTACCGTTCTCGCCGCGATAGCAGGTTATTCATTCCAAGGTGTCCAGTTTCTTTATCAATTTACTTGGTTTTTTATATTTTTGCTCGTGATATTATGGGACTACAAAACAAACGTTAGTGTGCGTCTATCGTTTCCAGAAAGAGCTCTAATGATATTCTTTGCAACAATTATAGTATATGCGCTCCTCGAAAATATGATTTCCTTTTCGTATAACGGTGAGCCGTCATCTCTTATTCTTTTTGCTTTGTTATTTGCTCTCTCTGCCTCTTTGACATTTTATTTGTACCAGACTGTAGGGGAACTCACAAACTGGAACTTTTTGGGGTACATGGGTG
>WAPE01000075.1 GCA_015520865.1 Candidatus Iainarchaeum sp. | reverse complement strand
TTCTTAGCTTTCACCGGCGGGGAAATCGGGGTTGCAGAGATTACGAACCACCTTGTAACGAACGTCTGGGTCGTGGAGCGGTTTTTTGGCGAAGTCTTTGAGGTCGAGGGAGAAATTGGGGAGCCCGGAAGGGTGAGGGTGGTGAGAAGGGCGGAGGTTAACTGTTGAAAAAAGCGAAGGCGTTAAATATGCGTGGAGTGAAATCTTTTCAGGTGTGGGTATGGAGGGTGTGGAGTACATATACGACGAGCAGGGGAGGATTAAGGGCGTTATCATACCCCTAGAACTCTGGGAAAGGATAAAGGGGGGTTCTTCGAGCCGTCAGAGTACCGGGGTATTTACAGGGGCAGGAAAGACCTTGAAAAGGGCCTCAAGGAGCTGAGGGAGGAATGGGAGAGGGATTTCCGATTGACACTAACATTCTCTCTATTATCTTGCGGACGCAATTCCAGCGGAGGAACTCCCGAGGGTCGAGGAAATCCTCAGGAAGAGTTTCAATGTCTCCATAATCACGAAGATGGTGGATGTTGTGACCGGAATTCTCCTCGAATACGGGGAGCTGATAAGCCCGATAGTCATCAAGCCGGAGGAGTTTAAAAATAGAAACGACAGTTTCATAAGGACGGTTTTGGAAGAGGGAAAGCCCCTCTACTCCTCCGGTTTCATTACGCGATTTTTCAAGACTGGCCTTTTGCGACCTCCAAGAGAAACCTCTCGGCCCCTTCGAGGTCGTTCTCGCGGAGGTGCGCTATAACCATTGCGTAGAGACCGGCCAGCTCAAGGTTTTCCTTACCGAGCCCTCTAATGTCGTTCCAGAGCCTTTTCTCAAGTCCCCTCAGTGCCTCCTCGCCGGCGTTAGCGATTTTGAGACCCTGGATAACGCCGAGGAGCTTGGTGGCCTCTCGGTGTATTTCTTCCGAACTTTGGCTTTTTATCCAACCGTTTTGAAGGGGCGGTTTGGTAGTTTGCATCCGACTCACGGGCGTTTTGTGTAGGACTGGTTTTCTTTTCCTTGCATGGAACTCTTTGGTGAATAACGTGTCCAGGAACTTGTTTAATTTCTCAAACTTTTCAAACTCATCCACGGGTATGTATGACTTCCCTGCCTTACCGAGGTATTTCGATACTTCTTCGGCGGCATCTATTGCCAATTTGAGATATTCTCTCAGTCGCTCTTTTGGCCATGTTCTTATGTGGTATGCTTCGGCTAGGGCATCTAGGAATTTGTCTTGGAGCTGTGGGTCCTTTTTCAGTTTTTCAAATTCGGGCAGTAGATACCCCTCTAAAAGCACAGCTTCCTTTGGTGGCGGGATCTTCAAGGTTCCGTACTCTTCTTCCACATCTTTCTTGTGATTGTAGAATATCAGCCCTTCTGCTATTTTTTC
Source organism: Candidatus Iainarchaeum sp. (assembly GCA_015520865.1). Lineage (GTDB taxonomy): Archaea > Iainarchaeota > Iainarchaeia > JAADDC01 > JAADDC01 > WANZ01. Next base: position 1,190 of record WAPE01000075.1, on the reverse strand, counting down.
CAGCATTGCATCTGTTCTTTTCCCGAATTCTTTGGTGTCTGTGAGTTTGTGGAACATTGCTGGCAAGATTGTCATCAGGCCAACAAGTGTGTTCCATTTCTGTGCGTCTTCGAGGCTTTTGTGAATGTACGTTTTCCCGTAATGTGGGAAGTAATCGTGTGTGTGTTAGTGCTTCCCATATTGCGCGCCTTCTTGTTTTCGCATCTGTGCCAGGGCTTCCAGGAAGCTCTCCGTATTTTTTCTTTATAAACTCTTCCATTTTGATGCGGTGACCAGCCAGCGTGTGATTATAAGTAATGTTATCGACTATTGCGAAGTCTGCAGCGATCTTTTTCATCCACCCGATTTTCTTCTCGTATTTCTTGTCAGATTTCTTGACGATGTAGTATATCATAAGGATTGGGAGAACTGCCCTCAGCTTTCCCATGAGGAACCCTCAGGTAATTATTTCAGGAAGAGTTCTATAAATCGCTTTTGGTTTACTCCTCCATCTCAACCCCATAGACCTTCCTCGGGTTCTCCACATGAATCTTGTAGACGTCCTCCTCAGTAAAGAGGCCGTTCTGAAGGAAGGCCTTGGTTCTCCGCGGAACGGTCTTCGGGCCGAGAACTGCCCCTGGACGGCGTTTGTCATCTATGTAGTCGGTCTCCATCATGAAGCGGTTACCCTGCTTTATTGCCTCTTCGATGTTCTTCCTGCTGGCTATGATGCTCGGGAAGACGCCGACTTCCTCGGCAACCTTCACAAGGGGCGGCGAGAAGTGCTTAACAACGCGATAGGGCTTTATTCCGACCTCCTTAACTATCTCGCCCAGCTCCCTGAATTTAGCCTCGTCAAAGCTTTCAGTGTGGAGCTGAACGGCGCAATCGGCTTCTTTTGCCAGACTCATCCCGTACTTCATCAGCTCGATGCTGGCGTTCCATATCTCTTCGCTCACCTCGTAGTGGGGCCTCCCGATTTCCCCTATCGCTACCGCTTTTCCCTCAAAGCAGAGCTTCTGGGCGTATTCCAGAGCTTTCATGACCTCATTTTTGGCGTATTCAAGGCTCTTCCGCTCGGCCAGATGGACGAACTCTGCTGGATGAACACCTACCACCGCAAAGGCTTTGACCGGCGTTTCTCTGTTTATCCTCTCGACGAGCTCAACGTGGAAGTCCATCGCCTTCATGAAGTCCTCCGCTTTCAATCC
>WAPE01000074.1 GCA_015520865.1 Candidatus Iainarchaeum sp. | reverse complement strand
GTCTATAAGAGGGTATTCGGGAGAGTTTTGAGAGGATCTCGGCAAAGGGAAGGTCAGGTGGATAGGTCTGGTTGTCCGTCCTGGGATACGATATGAGGCCGCTCGTATAGAGGTCTTCCGCTATGTCGAGGGCTTCCTTGGGAGGAATGCCAAGGATCTTGTTGGCCTCCGAGAGGAACGTCGTCGTGTCAAAGGGCACAGGCCGATGGATTTTCTTCTCTTCTTTCTTGAACGACCGAACGACACCCATTCCGTTTTTTACCTTCTCGAGGAGTTCCTTTGCTTCCCGTTCTTCCTTCAGCTTCCTCGGATGTGTCCCCCAAAATGGAGTTTCCTTCTCGAAGAGGGCCTTGAGTAGGAAGTAGGTTTCGGGCTTAAAGTTCCTGATCTCCCTCTCTCTTTCTACAACTAAAGCTAGCGTCGGTGTCTGGACCCTTCCAACGGATAGAAAGTCCTTTCCTCGCCTTCCAGAGGTTAAGGAAAGTGCCCTCGTGAGCACGGCACCCCAAAGGAGATCGACATCCCTCCTCGTGAAGGCCGCCTCGGCAAGGCTCCTCTTGGGAGGGATAAGGTTAGAAAACGCCTTCTTTATCTCCCTGGGAGTTAAAGAAGAGAACCAGGCCCTTGCAACGGGCTTGTCCCGAAATAGGTACTCAACGACCTCCAAGCCGATGGCTTCCCCTTCTCGATCGGCATCGGTAGCGATGATAACGGCTTCCACCCGGTTCTTCAACGACTTCAAGAGGTTTATGACGTTCCAAAGGGTGACCTTCTGGATGATTGGGGCGTTGACAAGGTCCTTTAGCCTCTTCAGGCTCCACCGGGAGAACTCTTTTGGAAAATCGACATCGATGACATGTCCCCTGAGGGGAAAAACAACGTACTCCTTTCCGTTGAGGTTGAACGTATACATAACGTGCTTTCCAGCCCGTAAAGCCCTATACCTTCCTCCAGACAGTACCTCTGCTATTCTCCTTCCTGCCTTGGCCTTTTCGGCTATTATCAGGATCATCCCAGCACCCGCTGACCGATCTTGGAGGGTATCGAGAGCTCCTTCTCAATTCCCTCTAAAACAACGGAGGTCTTTATGTCTATGACACCGTCGATCTTTCCGATCTCCTGAATAAGCCGTTTGAGCTCGGAGGATGATTCTCCGACGCCTTTAGCTATTATGGGGAACTCTCCGGCTACGATGTAAACTTCGAGGATGTTGGGAATGGCCTGGAGCTTCCTGTAAACGACGAAAATCTCTGAAGGATCGACGCGAAGCTCGATGAAGAACGTGTACTTATATCCCAACTTTTCCCGGTCCACCAGGGCGCTAATCTTCTTTATTATGCCTCTGTTGATGAGCTTTTCGATGCGCTTCTTGACGGCAACGTCAGAGAGCTTCGTCTCCTTCGCTATCTGGGCGTAAGAAACTCTCCCGTCCTGAATGAGCATCCGGAGGATCTTCAGGTCTATGGCATCGAGTTCCGGGTTCATAGTTAACATTACGAACCGCTCTCCCTTTATAGGATTTGCCTTCCTAATTGCATTGTGTCCCTAAGTCCGAAGCTTCTTAGCCTAGTAACGAAGCTCAGCGAACTTGGAGCTTCCTCCATAGAAATAACGGAGCTCCTGGAGCAGGTAGGCGAAGACGCAGGCGAAGAAGAGGTTTATGAAGCCCTAAAGAGGATTAATCCCGAGCTGGCCGAGGAATTTCGAAAGGAAATGAACCTCATCATCTGGAGATCTGACCTGAGAAGGGAGCCCTTCAGAAGGGACCGCATCGTGAAGTCCCTTGTGAGGGAAACGGGTATATCGAAGTCCTTGGCGGAGAAGATAGCAAGGGAGGTGGAGGAACGCCTGAGGACGAGTGAGCTCACCTTCATCACCTCTTCCCTCGTAAGGGAACTCGCCCTCATCAGACTCGTTGAATACGGTTTAGAAGATGCGTATAAGAGGTACTTGAGGTTGGGTGTTCCTGTTTATGACCTCCTCGTCATGGTGAAGAAGGGAAAAAACGATCTGGCTAAGCGCCTCGCTGGAAGGCTACTCCTACAGTACTCTATCCTCTTTCTCCTTCCAAAAACCCTAGCAGAAGGTTTATTCGATGGCTTCCTAGAGATCCGCGGCATCTACAACCCCTTCGTTCCCTTTGCAGCCACCTACTACACTCGCATCTCAGATGTAGACCGCTGGTTCGAAGGACTGGCAAGGTACCTGTACGAGCCCAGCTACGTCGACGTGCCCTCGATCTACGTTCCTTCCTTCCTAGAGGAACCCCATATCGAGGTTTTAAAGCACCTAGCAAAACCCCTCGGAGCCATCCTCTGGTCCAATGAAGAAATTGAAGGCGTCCTTCGATCTGAAGACCCCGTTTATTCCTTCGGAACGGCTCCCGAAAGAAGGATCCTCGACTACGTTGTCGTAGACGTTGAGAAGCTTTCCATCATGACGCCGAGGTACCTAGAAAGGCTGGAAGAGGTGGCAAAGGCCCTAGAAACATATCAAGAAAGGAAAAGGGAGTTTGTAAAGGCAAGCAACCTCTACGTAAAGCTAAAGGGCATAGAAAACGTTCCCGAGAAGGAGAAGATTCCCGATCTCTTCTCTCCCTTCCGAATCCTTTAGATCTCCAATGCCCTGCGGGTAAGGGGATACCTAAGAAGGTAGGAGAGCGTCAACAGCGTCGTGAGGAAGGGGATCGTGAAGAAAACCGTAAGGAGAACCGAAATAAGGGTACCTACCCATCCCAGGGCTACCTCCAAGTAGAAGGCCGTTAGGAGGAGGGTTGCCCCTACAAAGAGAAACTCCAAAAGAACGGAAGGATCCCTCTTCCAGGCTTCTGCACTACTCAGGATATTATCCATCTCACTAACGTTATCGGCAATGACAGAAACCGGATAAACAAGGAGGACAAGCCAGATAAGGAGAGCCAGCCAACCCAGACCAAACCTAGCCAGGTAATAGGTGAGGAGGATCATAAGGAGGAAGAAAACGAAGACCTTGAGGAAGCGGATAGCCTGCTCCTCCCGTTCTATCTCCTTCCAATGGCCGACAACATCGCTCAGCCACACCACATGGCCGTAAAAATAGAGCGTGAAGACGAATAAGCCGATTAGACCGATGATCCAAGAGACAAGGTTCGTCGGAAAGACCGTGGAGGCTTCAAGGTGTCCACCAACGAGGGCGGCGAGCCCCATGAGGAAGAGGAGAACGCCCAGGAGGTAGGAATTCTTGTACCACTCCTTAACAAGGTCCAGGGCAACGCCAGACATCATACGAGGATAATGGGGACGAGAATAGTTTAAAGGGGTATGGCAAAAACATTACAAATATACCACGCAAAACGATTGCTAAATTTCTCAGCCTATGGAAGGAGAAGTTTTTAACCCTTCCTTCACACATTAACCGTTGGCTAACGTTACCTTATGCACCTCAGGAGTTTCATGCTCCTGGGGGAAGTGGCGGACGATCGAATGACGCCGCCCATGGGGGATCAAACGGGCCGAGGGTGCAGGCCAACCCGACCGGTGGATGGCTCGGCTCGGGAGCCGACG
>WAPE01000073.1 GCA_015520865.1 Candidatus Iainarchaeum sp. | reverse complement strand
CCGCGAAGATGTACATATTTGCTTCGACGGCGAAGGCTTTAGCCGTTATTATTGCGCCGATTATTAGTAGCAGGAATAGATTTCTCCAATTCATGGACAGCACCCCACAACTCTATCTCCAGCTCCCTCTTCTTGTATGCGACGACAGCTGTAAAAAGGAACTCTAAGACAACAACGACGGCAAAGGTGATCCCCACCCAAAAGTCGTTGAGGTACCCCCTCATGTCGAAGAGGATGCCAATGATGAGGGTTGCTAGGAGAACCGACAACATCTCCATCTCTGTTCCCCAACGGGAAAGGTAGTCCACTAGTAGTGTGGCCAATCCTGAGAACTCGTAGGGTATTACGTGGTGTATCTCGATCTTTCCCTTCTTGCTAACCACGCTTAGAATAAGGAATCAAATAATAAAAATGAAGAGGGATCAACCGAAGAGGGATGCCAACCCTGCTGTTGCCTCTTCCTCCTTCTTCTCTTCCTTTTCTTCCTTCTTTTCCTCCGCCGCAGGTTGTTCTGCTGGGGCTCCTGCCGCCGGAGCCGCTGCCGCTACCGGAACAGCCGCTGTTTGAATGGCTTCGTCTATGTTTACCTCCTTTAGCGCTTCGACGAGGGCCTTGATCCTAGCCTCGTCGGGGGTAATCCCTGCAGCTTCGATAACCTTCTTCATGTTCTCTTCGTTGATCTCCTTCCCCGCGGCGTGGAGGAGGAGGGCTGCGTAAACGTACTCCATCCTATCCACCTCCTTGAACATCATCCAAAGAGAGAGGCCAATCCTGCTGCGGCCTCCTCTTCACCTCCTTCTTTTTCCTCTTCCTCCTTCTTCTCCTCCTTTTCCTCTTCCTCGGGTGCCGTCGCCCCTGCGGTTTGGCTGCCTAGGATTTCTTTTATTTCTTCGTCGAGGGCTTCAGGTGGCAGCCTTGATGCAAGGGAGAGAGCCTGGGCAAAGGCCCTGGCTAAGATGTACTTTGCCGTCTCCTTCGTCACGATCCCTGCATTTACTGCTAGGTTGATGGCCTTCATGTGAGCCTCCGCCAGGAAGTAGGGGACCGTCTCCTTCGTGGGGTACTTTGCGTTGTAGGCGAGGTTGAATGCGTAGGATGCCGCCTTCTTTATGTCTTCTATTACGTCCTCCGTCTTTATACCGAGGACGTCTTCCGTGAAGAGGATACCGTCAGATACGGCTGCTACGACCCTCAGGAAAACCTTGATGGGCTTAATACCCATGAGATCGAGGGCTTTGGCGAGCCTTTCATCAACTATTTCACCTTCTCTAACGGCTACAAACTCCTTTTCTACCTCTACAGCTCCTTTTACAGATCGAACTGGTATACCAGCCGCTTTTAGCTCAGAAAGTGCCGTTATCGGTACGGGGACAGGTCCAGGCTCGATGACCACGTCAACTGGAGAGGGTTTTCCCGGTCTTAGGGGAGCGTCCTCGCTGATGGAGGTGATTTCCCTGTAGAGCTTGATGGGATCTTCGTCGGAGATGATGATGGCTGAAGGATGACCTTCGGCGTAGGGAAGGAGCTTCTTGAGATCCTCGTTCTCAGAGCCTTCCAGCGCCTTTCGAATAATGACGTTCTTATAGACCTTGAGTATTGCTTTTTCCTTGATAAGCTTTCTTAGTTCCTGCATCATATGGGCCGGAACACCTTCTATGTTCGCTATCATTACTGTCCTTTTTCCTTTGAGAGCCTTCTTCAGCTCTTCGACCTTTTTCTGCTTTTCTAAGATGGCCCTCCTCATCCTACCACCTTCACAGCGGGTCCCATCGTTGTCTTTACGTAAACGGATCGTATGTTCTGCTCGTTTACCTTGTTCAGAATGGCCCTCATTACCGCCATTGCATTTTCGGCGAGGTCCTCGATATTCATCGTTACGACTCCGATGGGAGCGTGAACCGTTGGAAGGGGCTTACCCTTCTTATTGGTTATAACAACGGTTCTTCTTAGATTTTCAACCATTGGTTTCCAGGCCTTGATGTTTGGAGGAAGCACCTTCGGCATCTTCTTTCTCGGTCCCAAAACGGGACCCATGATCTTACCTACCAAGGGCATCACAGCGGGCTCTGCAACGAAGAAGTCGAACTCCTTTGCGAGCTTCTTCACCTTCTTTTTATCCAGCGTTTGTAGCTCATCTTTCGTAATAATACGATCTACAATCTTCTCCTTCTTTAGCTCCTCTGCTAAGGCCTTATCAACAATCGCCGCTATCTTTACGGGCTTTCCTCTTCCCTTGGGAAGAACGACCTCTATCTCAATCCTGTTTTCAGGCTTCTTGAAGTCGATGTTGCGGAAGTTGATCGTCATGTCAACGCTTTCAAGAAAGTTTCTCTTCTTTGCCTTCTCAATGGCTTCCTTGATAGCGTTTTGGAAGAGCTCTTTCGTAAACCTCATCGCACCACCCCTCCCGCCTCCGGCGGTCCAGCGGGGTTAGGAGCAAAGGGATTCGTAACCCTTTTAAGCCTCCCCCTTCTTTCACTCGATCGTTATTTCACCGGCCTTTATGGCCCTCTGAACCTCCCTCGGATCCTTCCCATCGACCTTCACGCCCATGGAGACACAGGTTCCAAGGACCTGGAGAACGGCAGACGTTAAGCTGTCTGTGTTCATTTCTGGGAGCTTAACCTTGGCTATCTCGATGATCTTACTTAGTGGGATGTCACCAACCCATTCGGAGCCGGGCGAGTGTGCACCCTTCTCGATCTTCAGCTCCTTCTTGATAAGGGCAGACGTTGGTGGGGTCCCGACGATGATCTCGTATTCCTTCGTGGCCGGATTTACCTTGAGAATGACGGGAACCTTCATTCCAGCGTACTTTGAGGTTGCCTTGTTGATATCGGCTACTACCTTACCTACAGGTAGACCTAGAGGTGAAAGGGTTGGTCCTATAGGTGGACCGGGGG
>WAPE01000072.1 GCA_015520865.1 Candidatus Iainarchaeum sp. | reverse complement strand
TCCAGGAGTAGCCCCAAACCCGCCCGTGAACCTTTTTCACTCCCTCATAGATGTCCTTTTCTACTATCTCGCCATACTTCTCGGGCGTTTCAACAAGGAACGTATCGGCGGCTCCAAGATCAGCCGATGGATGGTCCTGAGGAACGAAGAGAGCTTCCAGATCCCAGAAGTGAGTGAGAACCGGAGAAGAGTACTCCATTTCTTCGAAACCCATAGATAGAAGGACGTCCTTGATCTTCCTCAGGAATTCAACGTAGGGGTGCTTCGATCCGAAGTACTTCTTTGGTACCGGAGCCTCTACGTCGTAATACCTCAGGGGCTTTTTCTTCCACTCACCGCTCTTTAGGATCTCCGGTGTAAGCTTCTCGATGACGTCTACCTTTACCTCCCGAACCTTCTTTCCTAAAGGGGTGATTCTAGCGTAGTAGTGGACCGTTCGACGGCGGGTAACTAGTCCTCGCTTCCTTAGGAACTCAAGGTGCTCTCCTTCCAGGTTTAGGAGCTCATCTTCCCAGGGAAACTTCTCTACATAGTTCAGAAGGACGATATTTCCCTTCTGAATTTTTACGAGCCCTTCCTTCTTTAGCACGCCAAGGGCCGGCTGGAGTTCATCACCTAGAAGCTCCTGGGCCTCCCTTACAGGTATCTCACCCCTATCTTTGAGGATCTCCAGAAGTTTTCGCTCCGGGAGGGGATTTCTAGTGTAATACCTGCCAAGGTCCGTCCAATCCCAATGATGAATTACCTCCTTTTTTACTTCTGCCAATCCTTTGTTCTGAAGGTATGTCAGGGCCCTAAGAACGGCCGTGGGATCGAGACCCGTCTTCTTAACGATGTCGTCAAGGGGTTCATAGTCACCTGAGAGAACGGAAAGGACCTTCCGCTCGTGATGGGTGAGCTTCTTTGCGATCTCTTCTTCCACGCATTATCTTTGGGTTGAAGTCTTTTTATTGCTGTAGAGGGTCTTCACGACGTAGGCGATGAGGACGGCGGTAGCGATATTGGTAAGAAGGATGACTAGGGAGGCCATCTGAAGGTAGATCTTGGCGTAGGTGAAGTGGAGGGAGACTAGAAGAGATGCCACAACGGCTTCGCTCAATCCTCTGGGAAAGGAGATCACAAGGATCTCCGGATCAGGAACGTTGCGAGCGGCGTAAACTGCTAGGTAGCGGGCTATTAGAGCTAAAACGGTGATAAGGAGAGCCGAAAGGTAAAGAACTTGGTTCATGGGGGGCACGAAGATGATGCCGAGGAAGGTAAAGAAGAATACTCGGATGAAGAAGGAGATCTCGTCGTTGAAGCGCTTGAATAGGGTTGAAATCCTGTAGTCGCCATCGAGGAAGAACATCTCCTTTATCGTTCGGGCGTTTCCTAAGACAAGTCCGAAGACGAAGGCGGCGATGGCTCCAATCCCTTTGACATACTCCGTAAAAGCGTAGAGGAGGAACATGATACCCAGGGTTAACATCTGGACGTATTCGCTGTTCCTTAAATGGGCAAAGACCTTGAGCCAGAGAACACCCACGAAGAGGCCCAGAACGATGGAAACAGAAAGGGCAGATACCAAAGCCCGAAGGGCATCCAACGGATTAAGAACACCTGTTTGAGCAAATCCTATGAGGGTGAGGACGAATAGAAGGGCGTAGGCGTTCGTAAGGGTTGACTCAACGTTGAGAATGACCCTTGTTTTCTCGGAGACAGGAAGCCGGGCGGCGATAGTCGCCACAACAGCAGCTGAAGTTCCTCCAAGCATCGTGCCTAGAATAAGGGCATGAAGCCAGTCCCAGTGAAGCATAAAAAGGGCGATTAGGAAGATGAAGAAGGCGGAAGCGGCGTAGGAAACCGTTCCTATGACGAAGGCTGGACCTGATTCCCGAAGAATAGTGATAAGATCGAGGTTAAGGCCCGTATCGTAGAGGATGATTGCCACAGAAATGGAAGCCATGAAACCTGCGAACTCGAGGAAGGTGCTTGGAGGCAGTATGCCGGAAAAGTGGCCCAAAAGCATACCCAGAATGATGAGAATGACCGAATCGGGGATGTAGGTTTTTCGAAAGAGGTAATCAGCCAGGTAGCCGACGAGGATCACTCCACCTACGAGGAGCATGAAGTCAGTAGGCGTCATCCCTATCATAATCGACCGGAGGTTTAAATGCTTACCAGGAGAACGTGGGGATAGGTTGTGGAGAGCTTCCTCGCAGCGTATCTCGCATCCCGTACCGTGTCAAAGACGCCGATGACGAAGCCTCCGTCTCCGGCCCCCGTCAGCTTTGCTCCTAGTGCTCCTAACTTCTTTAGATCCGAAACCACCCTTTCAATCCTCGAAGAGCTAACACCCAAACTCCTGAGGAGCGACTGGTTGACGTTAAAGCAGTGGCCCAACCTCTCAAGGTCCCTTTCCCTGAGGGCCTCCAACGTTCCTTGAAAAACCTTTAGATAACCTCGAGCCAAAGATTCAAAGACCTTCGGCCTTTCTTCTTTAAGTTTACCAACCCCTTGAAC
>WAPE01000071.1 GCA_015520865.1 Candidatus Iainarchaeum sp. | reverse complement strand
TCTATATTCTACGTGGACCTCATTTCACCACTCATCTCGGCCATCGTTATCGCCGGATTAGCATATCTTCTAAGGGAAAGGCTTCCATGGTGGTCAATTCCGATAATATCGTTTGTGGTTCTTGTTTTCATCCAGTTCCTGGCCGTTTTACAGGTATTTAGCTTGCCACAAGGATTGGCATCCCAGTACTACGTTCAGCTCAACGTGCCCATCTCCGATTATGTTATTCCTATTCTCCTTGTTTCAGCGTACTTCTCCCTTCTCTTCCTTGTTTTCGCAATGGTTGGTGTTGGTATCGACCGACTTCTTCGAGATAGAATAGAAAACCGCTTTCTTCGATACGTCATCAGCGTTTATATTGCACTTCTCCTCTTACAATTATGGGTGGTGGTATTCCCATGGACCGTAGAACTACCCTACCGCTTATACTGGCTGTCCTGATACTCCTGCCCACCGTTTCAGCTCAAGGAAGCTGTAGCGTGGTAACTGCTCCCGATAAGATCTTTAGCATGATCCTCCAGGCTGTTTACGAGTCGAATGGCTATTTTCCATTCCAAACGCTAAAGCTATACCCCACCGAGAAGAAGCCCGTCGAGAGGAACGTTCTCGTTTTGGCGGATCCCTCATCGGGAACCGCCTACGATGTGACGGTGTCCGATACCGCCGTTCCTCCCTCGGAAACGATCCTGGGAAACGTTTATTCAGAAGGACCCTTCGTAGTTTCGCTTCTCATCGATGATACGCTTCGTTTTGCCTATCCCAATGGTTACGGAGATGGACCATTCTTGAAGGAGCGATTTGAAGGTCGTTACGAGTACGGACTTTCCCAGGAAGCCCTCTCTACGATAATAAGAACAACCTTGTATGCAACAGTCGCCACATTTACCCCCATTAGTGGCATAAAGAGCGTTTTGGAGAAGCACGCTCCTATAAAGAACCGGATCCTATCCAACAGCTTCGATATCACAATAGCCTGCGCATCGGCGTCCTGCCAGAGGGAGCTCTATTCACTCCTGACGAAGTATCTCAACATAGGAGCGTCGGCGGAGATGGTCTTTGAGATGGGTGCCAGCCTAACGGGAGGAATAATCTCTCAGCTCGTTCCTAGTAAAGGCCAAGAAACTGAAAGCGTTCTTGCAAAGTTCGTTCCCAAAAGAGTGAAGGAAAGGTTCGAGGACTTTAAAGAAGCTCTAACTAACTTCGGTGATAAGCTAAGGGAACTAAAGCTCGGTTATTACAAGGCATCCCAGATCGCGTACGATCGATTACCCGACACCGAGAAAGAAGTAATAAAGAAGATGCTCGAGAAGCCTAGCGAGGCTGACATACTCATAAAGAAGCTTTCTCCCAAGGGAAGAAGGGTCGCCTACACGTTCTTCAAGGACTTCGGAGACATCGCAAAAGAACTTGAGAAAGGTGAGCTAACCAAAGCGGAGCTAGAAAGCATCGCGGAAAGGCTGAAGTTCTATTCCACCATAACGGGAGATGACATGTTTAAGAAGGCCGCCTCAACGGCAGAGGAAATATTGAAGAAGTGTAAGAAACCGGATGATACGTGCGAGCTCGTCACAACAACAGAGCAAGGCGAAAGAGTAGAAATATTTAGGAACCTGGTTGTAAAAAGGGTCTTAAAAGAAGAGGGTGGAGAAGTAAGGGAAGAGGTAGTAAGGAAAGATGTAATAAAAGAATTACAAGGACTTTCTAACACCTCGGAGCGTCTTGCTCCCCACGTACCGTTCTTGGCAAGTCAGTTTGACTACATAAACCAGGGGTTAAGGAATGCCTTGGGAATAGAGTCAGAAGCAGGGCTAAAGAGCAGCCTTAAAGGATCGTTTGTACGTTATGCAGGAATCCCTCTAGCTTTCTACATCCTGCGCGCCGGTCCGGTGTTCTTCTCGAATCCTATCTTCAGCCCCGACGTGAAAGGCACGCTTTTGAACATCTTCCCTATTCGGCAGGCCTATAAGCTGCCGGAAGAATGGAGGTTCATCGAGCTAAAGCCCCTCCAGGATAGGGATGCCGTTGTAGATGTCCTCGTAGGTCACGGAAGCGATCCTGGAGATCTTTTCCAGAGTGTGTTAAGTCTTTCTGGTGTTGGGGCCCTAAACTCGATCATAGAGCATCTTACAGGAAGACCCCTCCTGGAACCTTTCATTGTGACGAAGGAAAAGGAGAGGCTCTACCATATGAAGGACGCCATCGTCACGGTGGCTGTACCGAATACCTGTGAGAACTGTCACCTGGAAGAGAGCGATACCGGCGTCTCTTTTACAACAAACGCATCTACCTTCGTTGCCTTAACAGAGAACTCTTCTCCAAAGGAGGGAAGCACCCTCATAACGTTCTTCCGGAAAACGAACATGTATGAGAACGGTAAAAAGGTACTCGATATGACGGATAAGGAGAACGCCTGCATCAATAAGTGTAGAATACTCAAAGGGCTTCCTGGATTGGGCATTCTAAAGGATCCTGTAGAAGGTATGTTCGCCACGAGCCTCTTCATAGGCTATATCGTTCCAATGGTCCTAGAGATCGGCAGCTTAGGCTCCGTGTTTCTAGCATATCCCTTCATCGCGTCGGCAACCTATCAGGGTTGCTTCACATGCACTGATACGACCTTCGGATACTACCTCCATGAGCGGGCATTAACCACAGAGGGTGTTTCTCCCGAAGCAAACATCGTAGGGAGCGTGACGAGCTCCTTAAAGGCCCTAGGTATCGATGTGAACAACCTCCAGTTCTTGAAGAACTATAAGAAGTCCCAGGTGGAGAAGCATCAGGTCATGCTCTACGCTAGGATGCCCTCAGCCAAAGGTGTCCTCTTCGGGGATGTCGTAGCCCAATGGGCCAAGACAGAAAAGGCCCTTCCCACCGGTCCCAGGAACGCCAAGCTCGTTCTCGTGGGTGAAAAGAATGTCGTCCTCGACGGAGACACGATGGAAGAAAATGGGGATAAGGTGTCGTCGGTAGCAGTTTCCTTAGCCGTTCCAGACACGAAGATACCAGGATTCATCATTCCAAAGAAGCTCATCCTTATTATACCAAATCAATCCGATCTCCTCCTTAAGGCAGTACGATCCGATAACTATACACTCTCTGAAGACGTACGTTCCTGTCTGAAGAAAAACGGGATCACCCCGGGGA
>WAPE01000070.1 GCA_015520865.1 Candidatus Iainarchaeum sp. | reverse complement strand
CTTCGGGCCCTCCTCGAGGAGGCGAAGGAGGAGGAACTTGAGGGCGGGGGTCTTCACTATCATATCATAATACGATATCGTAATAAACCCTTCGCACATCCTTCTATCTGTGGAAGTCATCCGGTTGGAGAACGTCTGGAAAGTTTATAAGGAGGGTGTCGAGACCGTTGCGCTGAGGGGGATAAACCTTTCCGTCGAAGAAGGAGAGTACGTCAGCATAATGGGGCCGTCAGGGTCGGGGAAATCCACACTTATGCATATCATGGGTCTCCTCGATACACCAACCAAAGGAAGGGTTTACATCGAAGGGAAGGATGTTTCGAGGATGAAGGAGGATGAAAGAGCAAAAATCAGGCGAAGAAAGATAGGATTCGTATTCCAGGCGTACAACCTAATCCCTTCCCTCACGGCGATGGAAAACGTGGAACTTCCCCTCCTCCTCGATGGAGTACCGAAGGAAAGACGGAGAAGGATCGCTATCTCGCTCCTCGAGAGGATGGGACTAGGGAATCGGCTAGAATACTATCCAAACCAACTTTCAGGAGGTCAGCAGCAGAGGGTTGCAATTGCAAGGGCCCTAGCCAACGACCCTAAGATCATCCTCGCCGACGAGCCGACGGGAAACCTTGATACAAAGACGGGAAGAAAGATCCTGGACCTGTTCAAGGAGCTTCACGAAGAAGGTAGGACCCTCGTCGTTGTAACCCACGATCCTGAAGTGGCGAAGGAGGCGGAACGGATAGTAAAGATAAGAGATGGGAAGGTTGGTAGAATGAAGAGGTTGGGGTTGTTACTATTGCTCCTTCCGATTGTGTACGGGCTTGGAGTCTCTTTTCAGACGTACCCATCGTTTCCAAGTCCGGGAGATAACGTCCGAGTGACGGTACTGCTTACCGGATACGCTCAAAACGTAGAGCTGAAGGTATTGGACAACCGCTTCGCCTTGGGCGATTGGAAAGATCTGGGTGACGTTGCGGGATCGGCGGCACCAATAATATACATAACGGTTCCCTCGGATCTAAAGCCTGGAACCTATCAGATTCCAGTAGAACTGCGGTTCGATGAAGGCAACGCCTCCTACGACGAGTACTTCTCGATCCCTCTTAGCGTAGTTCCTAGGACCGGCGACCTGGATGTTTCACTAAGCGGAAACCTCTGGCCGGGTGTAAAGAAGGAGGTTCAGGTCGTGGTTGAAAATAAGGGAGAACCCATCAGAAATGCACAGATCACCCTTGTACCTTCCCTGGAAGGATCCAAAACTGTGGGAGAGATCAACGGTGAAATAACAGTTCCGTTTGAGGTTATACCGGCCTGTAAAAATGGCGTAGAAGAGTTCAACGTAGTTATCACTGGATATCGAAGCGGTCCCTTCGAATTTCACAAGACAATTATGAAGGTTTGTGGTGCGCTAACACCGCTGGAGGTGGAGAGCAACCTCCCGGCTGTTCTAACGCCCGGGGAGAAGGTCGTCTATGTCAGGGTGTCCAATGAAACCGATCTACCGCAAACCATCGTAGTAAAGCTCAGCTCCAACGTAAACATCGGTGGAAGCACAACAACGACGGTTTCCCTAGATGGGCGGATGAGCAAAACGATTCCGGTAACCCTAAAGGTACCGGATGACGCAGAAAAGGTTATACTAAGCGTCTCTGTTTTAGGGAGCGATTTCAACGGATACTACACCTTCTCCTCAGTCGTAAAAAGCCCTCCAGACATAATGGTATTCCTTAAGGACGTAAAGACGGGTAAAGCTACCCTTGAGGTGGCCAACATCGGTGAAGAGGAGGCAAAGAACGTCGTCGTTTACGTAAACGGAAGAGCCCACTTCGTGGGATCCCTAACAGGGGGCGACTACGATACGATAGAGTTCGTCCCGGAAACAAACACCCTAGACGTGAAGGTTACCTATACCTACCTAGGGAAGGAGTACCAGAGAAGTGAAAGAATCCCTGTTGAGCTTCCCAAGCAAAACGGATCTTCCCTCTGGCTCTGGATAGGATTAATAGCCTTGCTAGCGGTTATAGCTTACCTCTGGAAGAGGGGACGAAGGGAATGATGGACCTCATCTATATGGGGTTGAGATCCCTAAAGAGGGAGCGCATTCGGAGCCTCCTAACCGTCATAGGAATCGTGATAGGGGTTGCCACAGTATTTGCATTGATATCTATATCCCAAGGAACAAACAAATTCATAGAAGAGCAGTTCTCAAAGTTCGGGGCCGATAAAATTATCATCCTTCCGGGAGGAACGGAGACGAGTCTCGCAGCAGCCCTCGTCGGAAAGCCCTTTACAGATAGGGAAGTAGAGGCCATAAAGCAGATTCCAGGAGTAGAACTCGTTACAGGGGTTGGGTACAGGTCGATGGAGGTGGAATACAAGGGAAAGCGCGTCGTTATGATGGTAACGGGAGCTCCAGCCAAGAACTTCAGGCGTCTTTTCGAGGACGTTCAAGGATACGAACTAGAAGAAGGCAGATACATAAGGAAAAACAGTTATGAGGCCGTTGTAGGCTATTTAACGGCCCACAAGGTGTTTCCGAAGAAGATCACCGTAGGGTCGTTCATTTACATCAACGGAAAGAAGTTCAAAGTAGTAGGTATCATGAAAGAGGTGGGCAACCGCATAGACGATACAGCGATAATCATCCCTCTCAAGGCCTTTCAAGAATTAACAGGGGAGAAGGGAAAGTATGACATGATCTTCGCCAAGGCGGCTTCCCCCGAAAACGTAGATAACATCGTTGAGAGGATAAAGAGGAAGTTGAAGGCGCTGAGGGGAAGCGAAGACTTCAGTGTTCTCACGTCAAAACAAATGCTAGAAAGGATTATGACGATCATGGGAGGAATAAGCATCGTCCTTATAGTGATAGCGGCCGTTTCACTTATAGTGGGAGCCATAGGCGTAATGAACACAATGTATATGAGCGTAACGGAGAGAACAAGAGAGATCGGCATCCTTAAGGCTGTTGGGGCGACGAAACTTCAGATCCTAACCCTCTTTCTCACAGAGGCTGCAGCCTTGGGCCTTATAGGAGGCGTCATAGGGATCGTTATCGGGGCTGGTGTAGCCCTAGCAGCCGAATCGATCTCCCATTCCGCCGGTATAACGGTGTTCAAGGTTTACCTAGGACCTGAGCTCTTTCTAGGATCCCTCCTCTTTTCTATACTCATAGGGGTCCTCGCAGGATTGCTGCCAGCCAAGAGGGCCGCCGATCTGGATCCCGTTGAAGCCTTGAGGTACGAGTGATAGGTTTATAACGATGGTTTATCATTTTTCTTCCGTGGGTGGTGGACTTTACCGCCGCTGATTCTTTCTCTACCAACCTTAGGGGGTGGTGTAGATGGACCTTGAGGAAAGAGTAGAGTTAATAGCGTCTCCTCCAGCAGAGGAGATCATAACGAAGGAAGAGCTGGTTAAACTACTGGAAACCAACGAGCATCCAAAGGCCTACGATGGATTTGAGCCGTCAGGAATTCCTCACATCGCCACCGGACTCATGAGAGCTGAATACGGTAAAGACCTCACTAAGGCGGGTGTTGATTTCATAGTCCTGCTCGCAGACTGGCACGCGTACCTCAATAACAAACTAGGTGGCGATATGGAAAGGATAAGAAAGGCAGGCGAGTTCTTTGCAAAGGTTTGGGACCTCTTGGGCTGGAAACCTAGGATCATATGGGCCTCGGAGGTCGTGGAAGACCCGGAGTATTGGGCTACCCTCATGAAGATCTCGAAGGAGGTGACGGTGGCAAGGATAAAGAGGGCTGCTCCCATCATGGGACGAAAGGAGGCAGAGATGCAACACGCGTCGTTTCTTCTATATCCCCTTATGCAGGCCACGGACATAAGGTACCTAGACGTGGACATCTGCCAGCTAGGAATAGACCAAAGAAGGGTAAACGTGATGTACAGAGAGATCGCCGAAAAGCTGGGATGGAAGAAGCCCGTCCTCGTTCATCACCATCTGCTCATGGGACTCCAGGCAGGGAAGAGGATGGACTACACGAAGGAGGAAGACCAGTTGGAGTTTAAAATGAGCAAAAGTAAGCCAGAAACGGCTATCTACGTAACCGATTCACCGGAGGACATAAGGAGAAAGATAAAGAATGCTTTCTGTCCGGCCAGAGAGCTTGAGAACAATCCAATCATCGACATAGTAAAGAACATCATCCTTCGGAGACCCGGCATGGAGTTGAAGGTGGAACGACCGGAGAAGTACGGCGGGGAAGTAGTATATACCTCCTTCGAGGAGCTGGCCAAGGACTTCCAGGAAGGGAGGCTCCATCCATTGGATTTAAAGAACGCTGTAGCGGAATGGCTCATAGAAAAGCTAGAACCAGTCAGAAAATACGTAGAAAAACACCCGGAAGTTGAAGAAATAGCCAGGAGGGTGACACGATGATCTATACAGGTACAGGTGACGAGGGGAAAACCTGGATCGGGAGGATGAGGGTAGGGAAGGACTGTGAGTTCGTCGAGCTCGTTGGAGATCTCGACGAAACGGTCTCACTACTTGGAACGATCGTAGCAAGGTATCCGGAAACCAGAGAAGAGATAGAGCCGCTCATGAGACTGTTAATGGATGTATCGTCGTACATTGGAACGGGAGGGAAGAGGTACCCAGAGTTCAGGATAGAGGAGTGGGAGAGAAGGATCGATGAACTTTGGAAGGAGGCTAGTGATCTTAACCGCTTCATACTCCGGTTCACCGATCCGGTAGCTTCCGAAGTTCATCTAGCCCGAGCAGTGCTTAGAAGGGCAGAGAGAAGGTACGTAGAGGCTATGAAGAACCACCCATGGCTAGATAGAGAGGTGCTGAAGCTCCTGAATAGACTTTCGGACTACCTCTTTGCCCTGGCAAGGGCCATAAACAAGAGGAGAGGAGGAAAAGAAGTATATTACTAGAACTCGCACTTGCTCCAACCACACTCCGGATTGATACAGGTATAGCAGCCGTTCTCTACTACTAGCGTCCTCTTGCCGCAGACGGGGCAGATCGCCAGCTTATCGTCCTCTACTTCGCTGACATCTTTCTTTTCGCTAGGCGCTTCGAGGGTAAAAGAAAGGATGGTTTCCTGTTTCGCCGGAACCTCCTTAGGCGGTTCCATCATATCGAACTCGGCCAAGAACGTCTGGATGGTGTCAGCGAGCTTTCTATAGAACTCGTCGTTGATCTCCCTTAGACTTTGAAGCAGAATTCCGTAGGGTACTCTCGCCCGAAGTGCAAGGCTCAGAAGGGACGAAACCGCTGCAAGCTCTCTAGCCATTGAAAGATCGTTGCTATGAAGGACGATGTCGTAGATAACAGGAATTCCGGCCTCTAAACGGTAGGATATAAGCACATGAATCCTATCGATGGTATAGGATTTGGCATCTAGCTCTGGAGGACGCTCCCCCAAGCTAGCAAAGGAAGGAATGACGGGTTCTTCCTTCTTTCCTTCCTTTATTTCCTCGTAGTAAAGCTCCGGACCGTTTAGCTTTATGATCAGGCCTTCGGACGTAGTATCCCCTCCTTTATAGCGTGGTAAACCGTAGAGAGCCTTCCATCGGGAAGCTCAATAACCGTATCGCCAAACACCTCGACGACGCGATCTCCATCGTAGATCCTAAACTTCTTGTCCTTGTACTCTTGGAACTCTGTCTTCTTCCCTTCCGTTAAAAGG
>WAPE01000069.1 GCA_015520865.1 Candidatus Iainarchaeum sp. | reverse complement strand
CCCGTAAAGGAAGTCCTTGATAACATAGAAAACGACGGGTATGACGTTGTTGTTGGAGTGGGAGGTGGAAAAAATTTAGATTCTGCCAAATACCTGTCAAAGCGCTGGGGCATCCCCTACGTTCTCGTTCCAACCCTTCCCTCCTCCGATGGGATTGCATCCCCGGCGATCTCGTTGTTTACCTCCTCCGGTAGGTTATCCCTTATACACCATCCACCCCATGCTATCCTCCTCGATTATGATATCCTTTCTATGGCTCCAAAGAGATACATACTTGCTGGATTTGGCGACGTAGTTGCAAAGTACTCATCCCTTTACGATTGGTGGCTGGGACATAAGCGAACGGGAGAATACTTTGGGGTCCTTACCTATAAGCTTACGAAGTTCGCCGTTTCCCATGCGGTTACTTGGAGAAGGAAGATAACAACACCTCCCGGGGTTCACGTTCTCCTGGAGTCCCTCATCCTCTGTGGCGGAGGTATAGGGATCCAGGGAAGTTCCAGACCGGCTTCCGGTTCGGAGCACCTCATATCCCACGCTCTAGACCTCCTAAGGATACAAAGTGGCGAAAAACCAGGTCTTCACGGTCTACAGGTAGGAATGAACACGATATTCACAGCGTACCTTCAGGGGAGGAATTGGAAGTGGGTAAGAAGGGTCCTTCTAGAAGCCAACCATCCTACTCGGCTCGAGGAGATCGGCATCGACGAAGATCTTTATGCAGATGCCGTAATCCTGGCACCTCGTTTAAGAAACCGTTACACGATACTCAATGAGGTGAAACTCGATAGAAAGAAGGTCCTAGATATCCTGGAGGAGGTGGGTATGGTATGACAGTTTGGAACTACCTCGAGGAAAAGCTGGAAAAGCATCCTCTTTACTTCGTCCTCGTCGATCCCGATGAAACGGGCTATGATGAGGCCCCGAAGGTAGCCTACGAGGCTCAAGAAGGAGGAGCGGACGCCATACTCGTTGGCGGTACCGTTGGTGTTCAGGGAGAGGTTTTGGATAGCACTGTAAAGGCGATACGGGAGGCTGTAGACATCCCCGTTATCCTATTCCCCGGCGACATCTCAGGTATCTCGAAGTATGCCGACGCCATCCTATACATCTCCCTTCTCAACTCCAGGAACCCCTACTACATCAGCGGGGTTCAGGCCCTGGCTGCCCCCATACTTCTCCGCTACGGCTTGGAGATCATCCCGACCGCTTATCTAATAACGGAACCTGGTCAAGAAACGGCCGCAGGATGGGTAGGAGATGCTAGACCTCTTCCCAGGAGGAAGCCTTCCCTGGCTGCTACCTATGCCCTAGCTGCGAAGTTCATTGGCTTCAAGATGATCTACCTCGAGGCTGGCTCAGGAGCTTCCTACCCCGTGGATAATAAGATCGTTGCAGCAGTTCGGAAGGCCATAGGAGAGTTCCCCTACGTTATTGTCGGTGGAGGAATAAGAACCCCTGAGGTTGCCCTGGAAAAGGTAAAGTACGGGGCTGATGTCGTTGTGACGGGGACGATAGTGGAGATCGTTGACAACGTGAGGGATACCGTTCAAAAGTTCTCGGCGGTTATTCATTCGGCGCGAAGGAAATAAACACTTCCCCTCTTTTATTCTTGTGATAGAGATCGACGGGAGCATTGGTGAAGGAGGAGGACAGGTATTTCGCACGGCAGTTGCCCTCTCTGCTACCCTAGGCAAGCCCATCAAAATTGTAAACATAAGAAGGAACAGGGCAAAGCCCGGACTAAGACCCCAACACCTTTTGGGTCTCCAACTCGTCGAAAAGATCTCGGGAGGGAAGTCTGAAGGGGCCAGACTAGACTCCACGGAGATCTCTTTCTTCCCGGGGAAGCTAAAGGGCGTTACCCTTACTGCTAATATAGGTACGGCCGGTGCCGTCACCCTCGTCGTTCAGACCATCCTTTTACCTCTTCTATTCGCTCCTGAACCTTCTCGGGTTAAGATAATCGGGGGAACCGACGTTGATATGGCCCCAACCTTTGATTACATGAAGAACGTCTTCCTGCGTTTCGTCAGGGACATCGGAGCCGACGTTAATGTAACGCTTCTGAGAAGGGGGTTTTATCCCGCCGGTGGCGGAGCCATACTACTCGATGTGAAGCCTCTGAAGAAACCGCTCCGTAGCGTTAGGCTCGTCGATTTTCCCTCTTCCTTAACGGTTAAAGGTAATTCTGTTGTTGGAGGTTTGCCAAGGGATATAGCCGAAAGGCAGGCTAGATCTGCCAAGAGAACCCTTCAACGTGTTGGTTTGGATGCCGATATCGACATCGAGGTTCGGTCACGATCGGAGGTCCTCTCTCCAGGCACGTCTATAACGCTGTGGATAGAAGAGGCATACATCGGTGCGTCGGCCCTCGGTTCGAAGGGCGTTCCGGCGGAGGTTGTAGGAAAGAGGGCCGCCAATTACCTCATCCGTGAGGTAGACTCTATGGCTCCCGTTGACCGACACATGGGCGATCAGGTGATACCCTTCCTGGCCCTCGCCGAGGGAACGTCGGAGTACTTTACGTCAGAGCTCACACTCCACGCGTTGACGAACCTCCTCGTCGTTGAAAAGATTCTAGGAATAAAATATGAGATCGAGGGCGGAGTAGGAAAGCCTAGCATCGTTAGAATAGAAGGAATAGGGCTTGAACCGGGATCATTAGGCTGAATTTTACGGCTTCTCTCCAGAAAACAAGGAACAGGTACGTTAGAAAGAGACCCGGGCCCATCTTGGGGAGGTTCACAAGGATCTTTACCTTTTCGTATCCCAGTGCCCTTAACCGCTCCTTATCCCCCTTCTCTATAACCTTCTTGTTGAATCCAGGTGGTATTTCAGCGAGGACGTCCTCTTCCTTTAGCTCGTTCACGTTCACCTCTCGAACGAAGCGTTCCTTTCCTACAAGGGCGAAGAGGAGCGTTCCATATAAGGGGATAAGGAAAATCGGGATGAAGAGTAGCGGAGCTAGCAGGAGAGGTTTCTTGAGCTGGTAGTAGATCCCGTACAGTGTGGTTGTGGTCACGAAACCGCCGAGAAGAACGAGAAAGGGAAGGAATACTCCTCCGGGAAGGTTTGATATGAAGGGGATTGTAGAAAGGATGAGGAGCACGTCTCCGCCCCCTACAAATCCGTATCGGTACATAAAATAGCCGACGACGGCAAAGGAGATGAAGGGTATTAGAATGGAGGGCTGTTTTAGAAGCCCGTAGAAAAAGGCTAGAACAACGCCAGGGATCGTTATCCAGTCAGGGATCTCCCCCGTCTTCCAATCATAAATGGCCGCCACTAAAGGGAGTATCAGCCAGTACAAGGTCTACCACCCTTTACTTCTAGAACGTCTAGGAGCTCCACGAAGCATTCCTTTCCAAGGATCTCGCTTACAGATGGTTTTGTTCTTCCGTCGTCTCCCGAGACGAGTTCCCTTATGTATAGACCGTGCTCGGCCTCTATCAGCAGATCAAAGGTGTGGCTCCCTGTAACCTTCCATTCTAACCGTATTACTCTTCTCTTTCTTACCTTATCCTTCCGCCTGTGTAGTATCCTCGTAGGTGTCCTTTGTTCAATAACTCTACCCTCCAATTCCTTCAGCTTCTCCAACTCCTCCTTTGTTATCCCTCCCTTACATCGTATGTGGGCTAAATAAACCTTGTTGAATCGCTCCTGCTTGAGCTCCCTCGCTTCCTTCTTGCTAGACCATTCTAGACAGAGCACTTCCACCTTTCCCTCCCCATGGGCGTTGATCTCCCTTTTTACTTCTTCTAGGTTTATCTTTCTCCTTCTTGGCGCTTCTACCTCTATCACGAAAGGTCTGCCTGTTCCTAGCATCCTTGCATCGATATCCTCCCTTCCTGCGGCGTGGAGCTTCGTTTCTTTGCCTAACGTCACTCCGATCAGGACATCGGCGAGGTAATACTCCACCGTTTCTTTCCACTGTCTGCCGGTATAGTCGCACTTCGGACATCCCCTACCTTTACAGTACCGGCAGGGCCACTTTGACTGCGGCATCGGAGCATACTTTCGGTACCTTCCGTAGAGAAAGAGGGGTTTTGGATGGAGTTCGAAGCGTTCGTCGGCTGTTCGGAATATGATTTCCATCTCTGGGTTCTTTGGATCGTACTTTTTCCCATAGATCTCGCTTATCTTCTTTCCTAATTCCCTGTTTATGTTCTTTTTCAGACTTTCTACGCCTTCTACGACTCCTAGCGTGTCGAGGAGCATCTCTTCTCTTTTTATGAGCTCAGGGTCAAGGCGCGTGCCTAAAATAAACGTCTCGAATTCGTACTGGTAGATATCAAGATTTTTGGCTATCTCGTCTAACCTGGAGAATATACCGCGGCAGAAGTAACACTCTTCGCTCTCCTTAATGCCTAGGATCTCCCTAACCTTTCTTCCCCTCTCCCTGTTGTTCTTTCCCTCAACGTACGGAAACAACCTTCCTATACACTCGTCGCAGATGGGATACTTCTCTGCTATCTCCTTGAGGGCCTTCATTCGAGGGTCCATGTTCCCACGTCGAGGAGGTAGTTTACGATACACACAGTCTGGGATGCCGTGTAGACAGATCCTCCCAACGAATAGCGTGGAAGGTCCAGTTCCAAAGGAAAACCGTAGGGACCACCGATATAAAAGTAATTGGCCCTAGGGTTTTCTCTTCTTCCGTTTTCGTCGAGGACAATACCTCTTTCCTGTTTGAAGTCCTTCTCTATGGTCACTCCGGGCATCTGGGCTTCTCCCTTCCTGAACCTTCCTATAGCATTCCTAAGGAAGCCCAAAATGCTTGATTCGTCTGGATGAAGTCCTTTCACCTTTTCTCCGTTGATGGAAATGGTTAAGGGTGCCAACGGACCGTCGAAAAGGGTAACCTTGGCTATAACGTCCCTTCGAAGGGAGTGGGAGAGGAAGAGGGAGTTATGTATAAACCTTGCTACTTCGTCCATCCTGCCCTTCGTGGGCTCCTTGAACTCTCCAGCATACCCTGTTGTTAGTAAATGAAATACCCTCATATTCTCAGCCTTTTCAGAAGTTTCTCAACGTTTCTAGCTTTTTTGAGCTTCTCAAACATTTTCTTTGCCCTCCAGTAATCCTTCATGAAGCTTCTGACATCTTCCAGGGTCGTTCCCGACCCCTTTGCTATTCTTCTCATCCGGCTCTCGTTTATGATCTCGGGGTTGGCCCTCTCCTGCTTCGTCATGGACTTGTAGATCGCATCGTACTTCTTGAATTTCTTCTGGGCCATTTCGATGACGTCATCGGGTAGTGAAGAGATGCCTAGCATCTTTAGTACCTTATCAAGGGGTCCCATCTCGTTGAAGGCCTTCAACTGCTTGTAGAACGCGTTTATATCGTACTTCCCCTTCAGCACCTCCTCGAGATCCTCGGTACCCTTGAACCTCTCCATGAGGGCCTTGAAATCGGGGACTCCAAGGAGCCGAGCAACGAAACGCTCTGCATCGAATTCTTCTAGATCCTCGATCGACTCTCCAGTACCTATGAAGTAAACGGGGACCCCTGCTTCTTTACAGGCGGCTAACGCGCCACCTCCCTTTCCGCTACCGTCCATCTTTGTGATGATGACGCCATCTATCCCGATCTTTTGGGCAAACTCCCTCGCTTCACGACCTGCTACCTGACCCATGTCGGCGGGAATGACCAAGAGCGTCTTCTCGGGGATAACAACCTTCTTTATCTCTTGAAGTTCCTCCATTAGATCCTCATCTAGGGAGCTTCGGCCCGCCGTGTCGAAGATATAGACATCTGCATCCTCTTCGAGCGCCTTTCTTGCTATCTCCACGGGGTTTCCGTTTCTTTCGCCGAAGAAGTTGACCCCGATCTTCTCTGCCAACTGCTTTAGCTGATCGTATGCCGCCGGTCGATAGGTATCGAGACAGACAAGGAGGGACTTTAATCCCCTCTTCTTGAACCAATTCGCCAACTTCGCCGCCGTTGTCGTTTTTCCACTGCCATAAAGTCCCACTAGAAGGATCTTCTGGGGCACTACAGGAAACGGCCGTGACTTCCCTCCCAACAGCTCAACGATCTCCTCGAACATTACCTTATAGGCTACATCCCTCGTCGAAACCCCAGGATACTTCCTTTTTTCTTCCTTTATTCTGCTCTTTACCCTTTCGGTGAGCTCCTTTACTAGTTTAACATCTACATCGGAGAGTATAAGGGCTCTTTGTATCTCTTTTAGGGCAGAATCTACATCGCCGCCGAGACGGAGCTTCTCGAAGGCACCGCGGATCCTTTCTAACATCGTCAAGAAGATGAGGGGATGAGGTTATCAATGTATTCCTCGGGAGAGAAGGGTTCGAAGCTATCCTCTTCCTGACCGAAGGAAACAAAGTATATTGGTTTTCCCGTTTCCGCCGAGATGGAGAGGATAATCCCTCCTTTCTCGTCTATATCCATCTTTGTAACTATGATCCCGTCCACTCCGATCTTCTCGTCGAACTTCTTCACCTGCTCCACCGCCGCAACTCCCTGGGTTGCGTCCACGACCATGAGGGTTATATCGGGTTTAGCTACCCTCTTTATCTTTTCTAGCTCCTCCATGAGACTCTTTCTCGTTTCCTGGCGGCCAGCGGTATCTATGATAACGATGTCGGCATCCTTCTTCACGGCTTCATAGGCCACTGCCGCCGGGTCTGACCCATAATGGTACTTAACCACCTCGAAGCCAAGCTTCTTCCCCCATTCTTCTAACTGCTCTATACTTCCGGCCCTAAAGGTATCCGCCGCCGCGACAACAACCTTCTTCCCCCTCTTCTTGAACCAATTCGCCAACTTT
>WAPE01000068.1 GCA_015520865.1 Candidatus Iainarchaeum sp. | reverse complement strand
ATGCTAGAGTATGCTGCTAGGCTTGCTCCAAAGAGCTTTTACGTAGCCGGAAAAACGGTAACCGGTGCGGGACTGACAGCATCTGCCGAAAGGGACGAATTCGGAGAAGGAGGTTGGGTGATAAAGGCTGGTGTTCTCGTGCTTGCCTCTGGCGGTCTGGCGGCTGTGGATGAGTTCGATAAGATCGATGCCAAGGAAAGGCAGGCCCTACATGAGGCGATGGAGCAACAGAGTTATCATTACGACTTCGAAATTATGCTAGCCGACGGAAGAAAGGTAAAGATAGGTGAACTCGTCGACAAGCTCATAGAAGAAAACCGGGATAAGGTGATTCTAGGTAAAAACACTGAGATCCTCAAGAATCCCGGGGTAGAGCTTTTGGCTTACGATCTAGAAAAGAAAGAAGTCGTAAAGGTAAAGGCAGATCGTGTTAGCCGGCATGTCGCACCCAAGGAAATCGTAGAAATCTTGTTTAGTAACGGTAGAGCGATAAAAGTGACTCCAGAACACCCCATAATGGTATGGAAAGACGGAGAAGTTCGCGAAGTCCCGGCAGAGGAGGTAAGGATCGGAGATCTAGCAGTAGGAGTAAACTTACATCCCTTAGAAGAAGGGGAAGGTATCGGTGTGCATGTAGCAAAGGTTCTAGGCTTCCTTGCATCGGAGGGGCACGTATACAAAAACGAAAAGAACGGTGTATATGAAATTGGATTCTCAAACACGAGTAAGAAACTTATTGAGGAGTTCATAGACGCATTTAAGGAGTTTTCAAAGCAACTTGTGGGGAAGGAAATAAAGGCTAGTATATCGGTGCTGAAGAAGAACAGGAAAAAGCCCCTCTATGTTGTCAGGATAACATCAAAGGAGCTCTACGATACCATGAAGAAAAAGTTTCCAGAACTCTTTCCAAAAGGCGAAACACGACCGGCCAAAGAAAAGAGGGTCCCAAACGCTATTATGAGGGCACCGAGGGAAGAAAAGATCGCTTTTCTTAACACATTCTTCAAGGGAGATGGATTTATATCACCTTTACGGACAGGATTCATAACATCGTCAGAAAAAATGGCAGAAGACCTGCAAGATCTGCTCTATAGTCTTGGAGTATACTCTTACATAGCAAAAGAAGAAAGAGAAGCTGGTGTTTACTATAAAGTCATTGTTTCTGGTCCCGAAAGCCTGAAGGCTTTCCTCAGCATCATAGAAGACGATCCGCGATCTGAAAGGGTACATAAACTTCTGAAGAAAGCTATAAAGAAAGCAAACCACAAAGATCCGCTACCAAAAGAGCTTGTAAAACTTATTAAAGAATCCCTAAAACTGCTCAGGATAGATGAAGGGAAGCTCGACAAAAACCTGGAAAGGGGGCAAAACATCCACAGAGAACGAGCCAAACAATTTACACGACTAATAGAACAAGAGATAAAAAGGATTGAAGAAGCCCTCCAAAAGAATGATCTAAAAAGAGCTAGAAAGATCCTCAGGATATCGAAGGAGTTTGAAATACCTCCCTCCACCCTCAGGTATCGACTAGAAAAGGGTGATCCTGAGACTGTCCGCCTTGTTAAAGAAAAAATTTGGGAGCATCTTGAGAAGGTAAAGAAGAATCTAAGGTACTTAAAGGGCTTCATAGAAGGAAACATACGGTTTTTACGGGTAAAGGACGTAAGAAGGATACCGTACGAGAGAGAATGGGTTTACGATGTAACCGTTGAACCCTATCACCTCTTCGTTACGGGAGGACTCGTTCTACACAACACGGTATCCGTGGCTAAGGCAGGTATTGTGACGAGATTTAAGGCAGAAACATCGATTTTGGCCGCTGCAAACCCCAAGTTTGGCAGATTTAGCGAGGACGAGCCAATAATCAACCAGATAAGTGTTGAACCAACCATTCTCAACAGGTTTGACCTTATGTTTGTCATCCGGGAGGTGAAGACGGCGGATGAAGACCGAAAGATCGCCTCCCATATCCTAAAGACCCACAAAGCTGGACAGATGAGGGTGCAGTACGAGAAGAGCCCCGAGGCGAAGGTGACGAAGGAGGAAGTAGAAGAGGCCGAGGAGGTCGTCAAACCAGCCATCGATCCAGAACTCCTTAGAAAATACGTTGCTTACGCAAGAACCCACGTCTTTCCTGTCCTTTCTCCCGAGGCAGAAGAAGAACTTCTGAACTTCTACGTAGAGCTCAGGGAAAGGGGAAGAGAAAAACAAACGGTACCCATAAACGCCCGCCAAATGGAAGCCCTCATCCGTCTGGCAGAGGCGTCTGCAAGGGTGAGGCTATCTCCGATTATCACGAAGGAGGATGCCCAGAGGGCCAAGGAGCTCCTTATCTACTCTATGGAAGAGGTCTTAAAGGATCCGAGTACCGGACAGATCGATGTAGACATCCTCTACACGGGTATGCCGAAGAGCAAGGTTCAGAAACTCAAGACGGTCCTAAATATCATCCGATCCATAACTCAAACGCAGGAAATGGCTAGCTTCGATGAAATCATGGCGGAAGCCTCGATGTACAGGCTCGATAAGGATGAAGTAGAAGAGATCATTGAAGAGCTTAAGAGGCGTGGCGACATCATCGAGCCAAAGCGAGGCTACTACACACCTGTCTAAAGGAAAACCCTGGCGTCTACTGCATAGGCACCCTCCTCGTTGAGAATTAAGGGGTTTATCTCGGCTGTCTTTGGACGGTACTCCACAAGGAACTGAGAAAAGCCCACAACAGATTTTACGAGGGCGTTAAAATTCGTTTTTATCCCTCTATAACCCTCCAGAAGCTTTCTTCCTTTGAGCTCCGATATCATATCGAGGACGTCGGCTCCTGTGAGGGGAGCAAGCCGCGTGCTAACATCCTTATATACCTCTACAAAGATTCCTCCCAGGCCCAAGCTGATGGTGGGCCCAAAACTGGGGTCTTCCTTACCTCCCAGGAATACCTCGACACCCTTTAACTCTGGCTGAATAATGACGGATTCATAATCCTGCAAGAGTTTTTTAACGGCGTCCTTTAGCTCGGAAAGATTACGTAGGTGGAGGAAAACGGCATTTTTATCTGTTTTATGCTCCATGCTATCTGCTTTAGCCACAGCAGGGAAGGTTTCCCATGAAAAATCTAGCGAGTCAACCACGGCATAGGGAGCTACTGAAACGTAGCGTGAGAGGAGCTCCAGGGCCTCTGACAGCTTATCCAACGATAACACCTCCTATAACGAATATTAGACCCGCTACGGCGAGTCCTATCCTTGCAGGAAGATCCAAGGGAACGAAGAAGGCTGAGACCAAAACAAGAGCTCCAAATACAGCCAGAAGCTTTCCTACTTTCATAGATCCGAAACGAATAGACCCCTCCTCCTTATGATAAACTTTCTTCTCGAGGTCGAGGACCCTCCGATCGAGCACATCAACCTTCTCCTCTAGCTTCGTCAACTCCGAAAGGTACTTTCCGGTTTCTTCACGGAGCATCTTGAGGAGGTTTCGGTTGGCTATCTTCATCTGGGTTTCTACATAATCCCTCAGCTCGGAGCGCAAAGAGGAAAGAAACTTCTCCTGCTCCTCTTCGAGGACACCTTCCACAATTTCCCTTAACTCGTTCCGAAGAGAAAGGAGAATCTCTCGGTTGGCTAAAATGATGAGCCTTCGGGCGTCCTCTTCTGGTATACCCATCTCCTTGAGGGCAGAAACGATCTCTTCGACAGAAGAGCCGGAATCAAGCATTGAACGGACGATAGCTATGAGATTTTTGGACATGATAAAAGTAGAGGTTTATGTATTTTAACCTTTGGGCGGCGCCGGAGAACCTAATTTTTAATCCTAGTCCCCCTACGCCGGGTGGGCTTAACCCTCCGGCGCCGCCCAAATCCGGTTTCCGACCCTCTTGTTTAACACCCCCTTCATCCGTGCGCGTAGGTAAGAGATGGGGGTCCTATATATACCTCATTGTTCACCGAGGCGGTTACAGTTCGCTACATAACCGGCAGGAAACGAAAAGAAATTAGAAGAGGAAAAAGGGAGTAAAGGCCAGCAAAACGAGGAAATAAATAAACGGGTTCCAGGGGAGGACCTTTGCCCCATCTAAGGGAAATATGGGCATCATGTTGAAGAAACCTATGAAGGCGTTAACCTTGGCAAGGGAAAGGAGGAGGTAAAAGAGCTGGTGCGGATACTGAAGGAGAAGTGCTAGAAAGAAGAAGAGGTAAGAAAGGAGGAGGTTTGTAGCGGGTCCAGCAAGGGAGATATAGGCGTTCTCTCTTTCTCGGGGGTGACCAAAGATGTATACGGCCCCTGGAGCTGCAAAAACGAACCTACCGTTAGTTAGAATGGCAAGAAGGACTGCAAAGATGAGACCCTCCTTCCACATAACAAACCTTGCGGGATAGCCAAACTTGTTGGCTACGAAGCGGTGAGCGAGCTCGTGGAAGACGAAGGCGGTTCCCACGGCCAAGAGGTAGAAGGGGAGGGAATAGAAGAACGTCACAGGGTTGAGGTTCCAGGCGAAGGCCACAGACAGGGTTAGCCAGGAAACAACGAGTTCAAAGATCTCCTCCTTATCCACGAGGATACTTCTTTACGAAGGGGTTAATAGATTTCCGTTAAATAGAGCTCGCCTCAGAATTATTTCTATGAGGTCGCAGGTATCGGCGGAACTCCTTATCGTCATAGCCGTTCTGGCCGCCCTCGCGGTTTACGTCTTTACCCAGATGCAGAAATCTGCAAAGGTGATGACGAACAAGTACGAAAAGGCGCAAGGTGAGCTCAACAACGTTATAGAAAACCTCCTCAACTCGTGATGATATGAGGGCCCAGGTAACCATCGATTCGCTCATAACGGCGGCTGGCATCATGGCCTTGGCTGTAGCGCTTTTAACGGCGTTCTATGGACTTTATAAAACCGTTGATGTGGGGCTAAGAAAGCTGCACTTGAAGTACCTATCACAGGTTATCGAAGACAGGATGCAGACATGCGGATACGTCGACAACGTGAAGGTTTACGCACCCTACGAGGTAAACGTGTTCTGCTCGGCCGGGAAGATTTGCTGGAAGGATATTTGCATGCCCGTGAAGTGCAAGGGTGGTGGAGAGGGCAAAGTCTTCGTCGAAAGGAACTGCGAATTAGTGCCCCAGTAAGCGATTTACCTGGGCCTTGTCGTTCCTTATTATGGCTTTAACGTAGGGGGACACATCTTGGTGGAGTGGAACGAAGAGGAAAAGGGCGATAGCGACGATGAGAAAAACAACGAGGGCTTCGATAAGGAGGGCCTGTGACCTCACGGGATCCCCACCTCCAGGTTTATCTCCCTTCCGTTGTAGACAACGGGCCGCTTCACAACCAATTTACCGCTTCTAGTTCCGCATACAAAGGATCCGCACCGTACGTAGATGTTTCCGTCGCAAGAAAGCTTGCTACAATCCACAAGGTTGTTTACCTTTGTATTCAGACGGACGATAGACAGAACGTTGGAAACATAGTTATCTGAGATCGACAGGGCCTTCAGAATCCTATAGGATTCCTTCTCGTTGAGGAGAAGAACCGAAAGGGCAGAGTAGTGCAGTGTAAACAGGGATAGAAGAAGGATGAGAACGAAGGAGACGATTAAGACCTCAAGGAGAAGTCCAGTGTTCACCACTCACCACCACACCGTAGGACGTGGAGTTTAGATCCTCTGAAGCATTTCGGTAGAGAAGCTTTCCCTCTTCTATCCTACAGGGGAAGGAAACAGACGCCGAATGGATCGAGGAAGCTGTTATGAGGTAGTGACAGGAGTGGAGGATAAGGAAGGAGGTATCTGGTCTGGGTAGGAGCATTAGAGCGTTGAGGATGGCGATTAAGATAAACACGTAGATAAGGATCTCTATCCGGATGGTCCCACCTCCGCCCCCAGGGGAAGCCGGTACTCTGCGTCGCCTATCGATCCCTTCACCTCTTTAACGACAACAAGGTGGAGGTCTGGTTTTAGGACGGGCTCAACGATGACTCCCGATGGTGGAACAATGCCATAGGAAACGAGCAGTGTTCGAAGTGAGTTGTTTACAAGATTAGAGCAGTCTTTAAGATCCCCTCCCCTTGATAGAAGGGCGTCACAAACAACGATCTCTTCCTTTAGAAGGTTATAAACAGCGTTTTCGAGTTCTGCCCTCCTATACACGTCGTGGTTCATCTTAACGTAGTTTGAGAAGGAGGTGTCCAGATCTTTGAGGTTGAACCAGGCGATATAAAGGTAGAGAAGGAGGATGAGCATAGCGGCACCGATGACAGACGACAGGAAGGCCCGCACAAAGGATAATGGAAGGGGGTGTTTTTACTCTATTGCTACCCTGTAGCCCTTTTCCTCTCCTTCAAGCTTTGGCTTTTCTTTCTTGAGAACCACCTCAAGAACGCCGTTCCTGAACGTTGCCCTGGTTTCCTCGGGTATAACGGGCTCTGGAAGCGTTATCGTCCTGTAGAATGCGGAATAAACCCTCTCCCTGACATAATAGCTTCCTCCCTTTTTCTCTTCACCGCCGCGGCGTTCAGCCTTTATCGTGACACTATCCCTGTTTACGTAGAGCTCGACGTCCTCTTTGCGAACTCCAGGAAGCTCTACAACCAGGAGGAAGTGGTCACCCTCATCGATGAGATCAACGGCAGGCTCTCTAACCATGACAGGGGACTCCACCCGTCCTATACGACCAAACATCTCGCTGAAGATACGGTCGAGCTCCCTGTGGATTCTTCTTATCTCGTCAAAAGGATCGTAGACCATTCTATCACCCCCGTGAGCACTAAAATGGGAAGAAGGAAGGCAAGAGCCACAACGGGAGATGGACTAAATGACTATCCACCTCCACGTCATGGCTCTCACCCCCTTCTCCCCGAATAGTATATTAGTGTCAAATCTTTTTAAAGATTGTCTATAAATATTTGACAGATGGAGCTAGAGTTGACAGTACGTCGGCTCTCGCGACCCTATAAGGAGGACCCGAAGGAGCTGACAGAGTACATACTGCGAAGTCTTGGGTTTGAAAGGAACCTTCCTCTCTACAGGGAGATCCTTTTCAGGCTCATAGAAGGTCCGGAGAGCTCTACAAAGATCTCCAGCGGTGTAGCAAAGAGGACCACGACGATCTATCACATAGGAAAACTAGTAAGAGCTGGGCTCCTCGTCAAGAGGGGCTCGAAGTACAGCCTTCGGGAGGCGACGTTCCAGAGGACCATAGAGGAAATAAAGAGGGATGTGGACAGGGTCTTTGAGGACCTCCTTCGGGTTGCGCGGGAGCTCGACAGGATGTTAAACCTGCCTAGGAGGTGAGAGGATGAAGAGCGTTAGGTTGAGGGTTGCGCGGGCTTATCAACAAGATGTAGGAAGGGGGATCGCTAGACTACCTTCCAAGGTCTTTAGGGAGCTTGGTCTCGCCTCTGGAGACTTCATACTCATCAGGGGTGAGAAGGAGACGGTAGCAAGGGCCTTTAGGCTATACAGCGACGACGAGGAGATGCATCCAAATATCATTCGAATGGATGGAGACCTTAGAAGATCTGCAGGGGCGTCAGAGGGAGAAGAAATAGAAGTGATGCCGGTCAAGGAGAAAAAGCCAGCTAGGAAAATCGTGTTAGCTCCGGCAGATGAGGAAAGCGCAGAGATCCTAAAGAGAATCGATAGAGAAAGCCTCAAGGAGTATCTGCTTGAGCGACCGATCACAGAGGGCGACACGATAACGATACCTGTTTACGTACCTGGATACTTTGAAACGATAGGGATTAGGGCAGTTGTTTCTAGAACGGAACCAAAGGGAGTTGTGTTCATCGACAGGGAAACGAAGATAGAGCTGAAGGAAAGGCCTGAGGAGGCAAGGGCAGGATGTGTGACCTACGAGGATATTGGAGGCCTAAAGAAGGAGATAGAGCTCATAAGGGAGATGGTAGAGCTCCCGCTGAAGCACCCTGAGGTCTTCCAGAGGCTTGGCATCGAGCCACCCAAGGGAGTTTTACTATACGGGCCTCCGGGAACGGGTAAAACCCTCCTTGCAAGGGCAGTAGCCTGTGAGAGCGATGCCTACTTCATTGCAGTCAACGGTCCCGAAATCGTCTCAAAGTACTACGGAGAATCTGAGCAGAACCTAAGGAAGATCTTTGAAGAGGCTGAGAAAAACGCTCCCGCTATCATATACATCGACGAGATCGATGCCATAGCTCCAAAGAGAGAAGAGGTAACGGGAGAAACGGAGAAGAGGCTGGTAGCTCAATTACTAACCCTCATGGATGGACTGAAGTCCAGGGGCCAGGTCATCGTTATTGCGTCCACCAACCGGCCCGATGCAATAGATCCGGCCCTCCGGAGGCCTGGAAGGTTTGATAGAGAGATAGAGATCGGTCTGCCGAACAGGGAAGGCAGGAAGGAGATACTTCACATCCACACGAGGAGGATGCCCATCGAGGTGTTTGACTCGAAGGAGAGGGTAATTAAGGTACTGGAG
Source organism: Candidatus Iainarchaeum sp. (assembly GCA_015520865.1). Lineage (GTDB taxonomy): Archaea > Iainarchaeota > Iainarchaeia > JAADDC01 > JAADDC01 > WANZ01. The sequence goes on along the minus strand of WAPE01000068.1, from coordinate 7,519 downwards.
AGGTTGGCGGAGAAGGATGAAGAGTTCAAGAAGTTTTTAGAGAAGGTGAAGGACCTTGACCTGGAAAAGATAAAGGAAGAAGCGAAGAAGCTACCTCCGGAGAAGTATAGGAGGCTCGAATACGAGCTCAAGGACGATCTACTGGACGAGATTGCAGACAAGACCCACGGTTATACAGGAGCAGATCTCGCAGCTCTAGCTAAGGAGGCCGCAATGATTGCCCTAAGGAGGTACCTACCAAACATCAAGGAACTCGGCGAAGAACCTCTATCAAAGGAATTCCTAGAGAAGATGAAGGTCACAAGGGAAGACTTCGAGAAGGCGTTGTTGAGGGTTGAGCCCTCCGGTATGCGGGAAGTCATGGTAGAGGTACCAAAGGTGAGATGGGAAGACATTGGAGGCCTAGAAGACGTAAAACAAGCCCTAAGGGAAGCCATTGAGTGGCCTCTGAAGTATCCGAAGCTCTTTGAGGAGGCTGGCATAGAACCACCCAAGGGTATACTGCTATTCGGGCCGCCCGGAACAGGTAAGACACTACTAGCTAAGGCGGTGGCTACAGAAAGCGGAGCGAACTTCATACCCGTTAGGGGGCCTGAGGTGCTCTCGAAGTGGGTGGGTGAAAGCGAAAGGGCCATCAGGAAGATCTTCCACAGGGCCAGGATGGTCGCTCCGTCGGTGGTCTTCTTTGACGAGATCGATGCCATCGCACCGGCCCGCGGAACCGACGTAAACAGGGTGACGGAGCGCGTGGTGGCACAGCTACTTACCGAGATGGACGGTGTGGCCTCTTTGAAGGACGTTATCATTATGGCGGCAACAAATAGACCCGATCTGCTCGATCCAGCACTCCTGAGGCCCGGAAGATTCGACAGGATCATATACGTACCCCCGCCAGACGAGAAGGCCAGGGAAGAGATCTTCAAGGTACACACGAGGAATATGAAGCTCTGTGATGATGTCGATCTAAAGGAGCTGGCCAAGAAAACGGAAGGCTATACAGGAGCAGATATAGCGGCGGTCTGTAAGGAGGCAGGGCTAAACGCAATAAGAAGGGCTGTCAAGGAGGGAAAGGAAACCATTGGATGTGTATCGATGAAGGACTTCGAGGAAGCATTGAAGAAGGTGAAGCCGTCCCTAACACCAGAGATGATCAAGGAATACGAGGACCTAGCCAAGAAGTGGAGGTAACCCCTCCATCTTTTCTTTTCCTATGTTTTTAGATCAAGATCAAAACTAGTTTTGAGCGGGCCCGGGGGGATTCGAACCCCCGACACTCCGGTTAAGAGCCGGATGCTCTACCTGGCTGAGCTACGGGCCCTCGAGCTTAGACATTCTGAGAGTTATGGGAGCTGGCTCTGTTGGATGAGCCGTGGTTTCTTCCCATCTCTTAGTTTCGTGGGGAGGGTATTTAATTGTTGCTGTGTATTTGTCTAGCTCCCCGGTGAGAGAAAGAGTTAAAAAGGAGTTTGATTTGATAGTTAGCGAGGTGTTGGAGGATGGCTAAGTACGAGATAGCTCGGAGGCTCTCAGGAAAGAGGGTCATCACAAACAGGGGTGAGGTTCTGGGCAAGCTCCTCGATCTCCTCGTCGACGAAAAGAGCGGAATGATCGAATACCTCGTTGTCGAAATAGCCCCTGATTCTAAGGTTGCCCGAAAGCTGGGATTCGAGAAAAGGGTTGTTGAGATCCCCTACAAGGCTGTGGTCGCCGTTAGCGACTACGTAATTCTAGATGAGGCCAGCCTCAGGGAGTAAAATCAAATATGGCCTCCTTTCCCCTCATTCCCTTGAATTTTAACTTACCCACATCCCTAAACTTTCGAGAAACGAGCATTTCCTCAACAGCAGACCAGTTCTCGTAGATCTCATTTAGGAGGGATTGAAGCGCTTCTATCTCGGCGTCCAACTCTTGGAGGGACTTTAACATATAGTCGAGCTTGGACGGTTTTTTCTCTTTTCCTTGCTCCTCCTCTAAGGAGATTAGAGACGGCGTAAAGCTGTCGATGGCTTCATTGAACGTATCGAAACGTTTTTCGCAGGGGAGGTAAGATAGCGGGATCGGATAGGGTTCGTTCTCGCAGATGTAGCCAGATGGGTTGTGTAGCGAGCTAAGAAGATCCTCTAGTACACTTAACAGCTTAGATGGATTGACAGAAGTGGATTGGGAGGAAGGTTCTAGACCCAAGCGGTGGATAACCTCTAATGCGTAGGGCCTTGGAACCCCAGACCGGATAAGATCCTTCAGAAGGGTTGAATCGAGGAGGAGCTCCCTTCGGGAGATAGCCGGTTCCGGTGGAGTTTTATACATAACACCCACCTTTAGCTCACGGTGCCTCCAGGAACCGGGATACAGAACAGAAACTATCGTTCCGTTTTCGTCAAGAAGCAAGATATTTCCCTCTCTAAAAAGCTCAAATACTAGCTTACGCATCCCAAAATCAAGCATCACCACTCTATCAAGGTTTAGGGTTCTAACATCTTCGAGTTTAAGGCCCCTTAGTTCCTTTCGAACCTTCTGGGTAATAGCATCGGGTGAAGAGGCCGGGACGGTATAGTTCGTCTTGTATAGACGGTCCGGCGGTAAGAATAGGATGTCTGCGGATCCGATCTTTAGCTTATAACCGGTTGGCAGGTTAGAAAACTTCGTATAGCGGCGACCGATAAGATCCTTGAGCTCGTTGGCTATAGCAAGGTGGTCGAAGGACGTGAGTTGGCGCACGTAGAGATAGAGGGGTTATGGGGTAAAAATCCTTTGGACGAGTTGTACAATGTGGAGAAGGTTCTTGATCTCTTGAAGATCGATGCCGTGAGGGATTATATAGCCAGGATCGGTGGGGACTATGGAGTGGATGTTTTAAAGATCATGGCGGAGGCTGATGAACCTGTAACGGACGAGTACATAGCTGGGTTCCTCGGAGTGAAGGTTACTGTAGTCAGAACGGTCCTAAATAGGTTTCACTTCTGGGGAATCGTTGACTATCATAAAGAACGGGATCCCGACACGGGATGGTACACCTATACGTGGTTTATAAGGTTGGGGAGACTGCGGGAGGCGCTTCTAGAGGAGATGGAGGAGAAGGAAAAGGAGATTATAGAGAAACTAGAGGAGCTCGAAAACTACATGTTCTTTGAATGTCCAAAGGGTCACGAAAGGGTTACCTTCGAGGTGGCGATGGAGTTAAACTTTACCTGCCCCGTCTGCGGAGAACCACTGAAAGCTGTAGACACAGAAAAAGAAAAGGAGGAGCTGAGAGAGAAACTAAGGGAAATCGCCAAGATTAAGGCCCTCGTAAGGTCTATGTAAACACGAAGGCATAGATCTTTCCTTTTTCCTTAACGTAGCCGCAGTTTATAGATAGCGGGATCTGAATGAATCTATTTGGTGGGAAGTTCCCGTTAAACTCGATAACTACACTGCTTCTGGGATCGATGTTTTTCGTTACGCTTCCGTAGGGTGTGTTTATCTCACAGGTAAGGCTGGAGGGATAGAAAGACGTTATTTCGAGTGTTAGCTTCGTTGGGGTGATCTTCCAATAGGTTGGACGAATGATGTAAAAGCCCTCGGCGTGCTCGCCAAGTTGGATCTTTCCGAGAAGTAGGTAAACAAAGATCAGGGCTAGTATGGCCGCCAGGATTTCCAGTTCATTCTTCTTCAAGGAGTACATAACCACTCACCGCCATCCCTACCATCGCACCCCCCAGGAAGAGGGACATCACCGCATAGAGTGTGCCATGACCAGAATGTAATAGGTACGTGTGAATAAAGGGGGATATGGTGATGAGGATGAGACCCAAAAAGAGGAGCGTATTGGTAGCGTCTAGGATCTTAGAGCGACGACGTAGGAGATGGTAATAGAGCAAGCTGCTCATATAGTCAAGGAAGTCTACATGGTGACGAACCTTCCGGTAAAGAAGGTAGGAAGCCAGAAGAAGAAATAGTGCCCAACCGGAAAGAATAAGCTTCTCTTGAACGCCGTAATGGAGGTAGTTGGCAACGTTTAGAAGTAGAAGGGTTATGATTGACGTTGTAGCGAGAACCTGGGAAACGCTAACGAAGACAAGGTGCTCCATGGGTAGGTTATGAACCCGTCGTGCCCGATCGGAAATGCCCACGTTAAAGTTAGGTAGAGCTCCCTTTTATAGGGTGCAGTGATCGTGGGAAGAAAAGTATGGGTAAAGGAAGAAAGGGAGGGCAAAGCCCGCGCACGGATGAAGGGGTATTAAATACACGCCATAAACTAGTATAAAAAGCTTGTGGTGCGGTCGGTGTAGACCCACGTTATTAAGGGTTTGATTCCTGAAGTAAATGTGAAGGGCATAAGCAACGTTGTGACGACGTCGGCCCTCATACTGATAGCCCTCGTACTTCTCGCCATCGTTATACCCTGGGCCTGGATGGCTATGACCCAGGTAACCGATACGATGCAACAAAGTGCGTCGACACAGGAAAAAGCCATTTTATCCGACTTTTTTATTATTCCACCGCCGGCAGAGAACCCCTCTGACGAAAATCAGGTGGTGTTAGTGCTAAACAATGGAAGTGTAAGTGTTACGGGTGTAAAGGTGGAGCTCATAGACACGAACTTCAACGTCTACGACCTCAACTTATACATAATTCGGAAGGACGGAAGCAGGGGGTGGGGTGAAGAAATTAACCTTTTCGAGCCGGGGGACGTCATCATAGCGAAGGTTCCGGCTCGGAGCTCCTATCTTGGATACAAGATCCTCGTTCAAAGCAACGAGTACTCGGAAGCCTATACGATAGGTGGTTGACGTGGAGAACCTCGTAACCTTTGTGTTTGTATTAGGTGTTCTCCTGGCTATACTCCTCATGGTAGCTAACTTAGCGATGAACAACGTTTACACCGTCGCTTCTGCAGAGAAGACAGTCCTTGATAGGGTAGAAAGAGGTGTTCCTGTTCTTTTGAGGGAGGGGAACGGCGTAGTTGTTCCAACTGATAATGTTTTATACATAACAAGGGAGGAAAATGGGGTTGTTGATATTGAAAATAATGGCTATTCTGACGTCTTCTGGGTAAGGTTATTCTGCTGGAAGAGAAACAACACAGATGAAAACGCCGTGCTACAGGGGAAGATCAACGGACAGCTACAGCCCACATCGATACCAGTATTTTCGTCCGGGAAGACGGTTGAGTACAACCTAGCCGATTACTTCAATACAACAGATATAAAGAATGGGAATGTTATGTGTGCTTTGGTGACACGGAGGATTATCAGAGTATTTGTGCCGCACGGTTGAAGTAAACGTAGAGCCTCTCTAGGAGGGGGTCTCGGTCTTTAAGATGTTGAAACCAGTCGCTCTCTACGACGTTCTTTGCCTTAGTTCTAAGGGCGGCCAGCTCATTGGAGGTTAGTACATCTCGTTGTGTCAGCTCCCGAAGCCTTACGTAGCCCTCTTCGAGGGGAACGAGGATCCGGTTAAGGGCGGCGTAGATAGCACGTAAGGCAGAATTCTCCTCTACGTTTATCTCTTCTACATAATAGGTGACATCCCATGATGAGAGATCTTCGAAAGAGTGGGCCGGATTCCTTCCCGTTTTAAAGAAGGTTATAAGGGGTTCCAGGGCATTTGAAGGAATGACAACGGTGTTCTTTGCCTCGCGGATGAAGGGAAATGTTGTTAGAACACCTTCACGGTAATATACGTACGTTTTCCCGTTGGACTTTGTCACCACTTGGGTATAGCCGTAAAGAGCACGGAAGAAGCGCTGGTAGAGGTAAGAGGAGGATGGCTCAGCACCTTTGTATCGGTAACGGATGAGGAATCCCTTCATCTAGACCCCCGTACTTCCGGTAATAGGGTGGTAGGTAGGATATAGGTATGTTATGTATAATAAAAGAGAGAATAATAAAAGTGTTACCTCCTTCGTGCAAGGCCTAAGATCCCGCTAACAGGCCGCTGGGGCTTCTGTTGTACCGGTTTGTTCTTGTTTATGAGAATAATGTCCTTTACGGCAACAACCTTGTCGTAGTTGATAGACTTCTTCTTGAGGATCTGTACAATGTCCTGCTTGCTTGTTAATCTGAATGGCTCTAGTGTTATCTTGTAGAGCCTACCCTCTTCTAGATCAATGATAAAATCGTAGGCCTTGCCTACGTACTCGGCGTCTGTGGTGTATATATCCATCCCGAACATCCTGGAAAGCTCTATCGTCATCCTCTCACCGGGATGGAAAAGGACTTCCATCTATAAAAAGCTTACGTTGACGGGTCCGCAGTGTATGGAAGTAATACCGGAAGTATAGGGGTCCAGGAAAATTATACATAACATCTGCATATCTGGCAAGCATAGACTGGGTATAACTCTCTAGAATTTTATATCTCAAAAATAAATTAAATGATAATATAATAGCGAATCACGTTTAAAACCTTAGTTTGACAACAACAATAAAAGAACTTTTCTTAATATTTCCTATGGAGGTGGTACGATGGTAGCAGAACTCTTCCTCAGGGTGAAAAACGTAGAGTTCCTCATCCTCCTTCGGAATAAGAACAAGAAGTGGTATACATCTCTCCTTGCGAAGAAGGCTGATATAACCTACCCCCACGCGATCCAGCTCGTGAAAAAACTGGAAGAGAGGGGGTTGGTAAAGACCTATAAGGAGGGTAGAACAAGGTACGTAGAGCTTACAGAGCTCGGTGAGGAAGTTGCGTTGGCCCTCGAGAACGCCTACCGACAGCTTAAGCGTCTTGGAGGTTAGTTGTTTAACAACAAAGTTTGTTGTAATTATACATAACAAGACCCCTTTCTTATTTTCTTTTTGGTATAACCCAAAACATGTCCTCCACGGGCTTCGTTCTTGTAGAAGCCCCGTTCTGTGGTAGCCCTTTCCAGGGGATCAACTTCTATTATAACCAAAGATTTTTGGTTTAATTGAGAATATTTTGTGTATGCAGCGTAAAGTTCTACTTCAGCGCCTCCTACATGTTTTTATGTGATTAGACCAAAATATTCTTGGGTGATAAGAATGAAAATCTCCATTATGGAGCAGCCCCCAATACCAAAGGAGGTAAATAATCCGGAGACCTTGGCTTACTATTTGGCTCAATCTCTGGGCCTAATACCTGAAAGAGGTAAGGGAGATGTCGCAATCGAGTTATTGCTTCTTTTCCGTCGTATATCTAGCGTCCGAGAGGGTATCCTTGAAGAAAACGGACGGGAGTTTCCCGTGAAGAATGGTGCCATTAAGGTAAAGGACATTTGGGAGTATCTTCGGTTAAAGGGTCACCAGGTAAGCCTATCCCAGCTCTACACGACGTACTTGTCTAGATTCTTAGAATCAGGCTTGATAGTCAAGCGAAAGGGATCAATGTATGGTCTTAGAGGCCAAACACTTGAGCTCACTCTAGACGATATCTTCCACGATTTGAGGAAGGTATGGTCCAAAATAACCGACCATGCACGCAGGCTAGATCAAGCTCTGGAGGGCTGACCTGTTATGTATAAAATTTTGCTTTATTTACCTTTAGCTTTTTACTAAATGCCTTATATATTATAT
>WAPE01000067.1 GCA_015520865.1 Candidatus Iainarchaeum sp. | reverse complement strand
CTTTGCTACCCATTTGGCGAGCTCCGTGTAGTAGTCCTTCTTGTTTTCGTCGGCCTTCTTCCATATGTAGTTCACTTCCTCCTCGTTTCCGTAGAGGACCCTGATGATCCTCCAGGTCTCGGGAGTAATCGCTAGACTGGTGTTGAGGAGCTCTGGAAGGTTGGCGTACTCCACGATTTCTTTCATCTTCTCTCCGAACTCCGTTAGCCTCACCGCATCGTTCTGGAACACCCTTACGAGCCCCTTTGTTTCTGCTTCTCCTACTGCCCTATCGTAACGCCCAACTCGTTCTTCCACGTAGTCCTTCAGCTCCCGGAGTGTTACGTACTTTCTTCGGGGTATTTTGGCTAGTATGGCGACGTCGTACTTTGTTAGGTAGGGAAACTGTATTGCCTTCCTTCCAATCTCCAAGAAAAACTCTGCCTTTGACGTGATCCACCAGTGGAAGAGGCCCTCCTCCTTCGCCTTTTCCATCCAGTCGTAGGCCGGCGGATCGCCGATGTAGGAAAACACAACCGCCCTCATTCCGTCAACGGTGGTTGGCCCGAAGGAAAGGGCCCTTTCTCCGTCTGGTGTGACCCTATAGTCCCTGTCTATGAAGCCTCGGAACTCCAAAAGTCGAAGTATCTCGCCGGGTATCTCCTTCTTCACCTTTCTTATTCTATCCTTTTCGTCAGAGTACTTCTCCTGCCACTCCTTTAGCTTCTTGAGCGTCTGATATTCATCCTCCCCTAGGTATACCGGTCTGACGTACTCTTCTTTCCTTGTAAAGGCTTCCAGGACCCTCCTACCGCTCTCCGTTAGTTTACCAGACGCCTCTTGCAGTCCGTACCTGATAAGGTTCTCGTCGGCCATTTCACTTCGAAGCTTTTCCATCTCTTCTTCCCCGAGGAAAACTGTTTCAGTGAGGGAGAGTGCAAACTCGGGAATCCTTCTGGCACCTCCTGAAAGTGCATAGGTTCTTCGCCCGTTTTTAGGTGGAGACACGAAGAGAAGCCTCATCGCCTGAAGAGCGTTAATTACGTTCTGGCCGTAGTTCTTGGCATCCCGGAACTTTATGAGCTCGTCGTAGTTCCCTGCCGGCGGAATTTCTTCGATGAAGGATATCACGTAGGGGGTTAGCATAATGACCGGCTTGGCCTTCTCGTAGGCTTCCCAGATCTTTGGAAGGTCTTCCAGCGATAGACCGCGCGAAAGGATGTCTCGCTGCCATTCTTCGGGTATAAAGCCTGTTTTGGTGTAAAGCTCTGCTTCTTTCACCGTATCGGAAGCTATGAATAGTTCTTCGCTTGGTTCAAGTGTAGAGATAATTTCTCCAGCCTCCGTGAGCTTTCCATCCTTTGTGATGAAGCCCTGGATATATAGCTCGAGGAACTCCACTCCGCGGGGCTTTTTACCTTCCTTCAGGGACCTCAACATTTCCACGTGACGTTTCCTCACGTACATGGAAAAAGATCGGGGGAGCAAACCTTTTATGGTGATGTTAAGCAATGGCAGTGATATTTAATAGATTATTGGAGGTAGAATCTAACCATGGCGCGAAGGAAGGGAGCGCAGCTTCTGGTACCCGTAGAACAGTACCTGTCTGCAGGGGTCCACATAGGAACCCCCTTCAGAACAAAGGACATGAGCAGGTTCATCTACAGGGTTCGTCCTGACCGACTCGCCATTTTTGATATCATGAAGATCGACGAGAGACTTCGAATCGCCGGAAGGTTCCTCTCCTACTACGAACCGGAGGAGATCGTCGTTGTGGCAAGGAGGAAATATGCACAGCATGCCGCCAAGAAGTTTGCCGAGGTGATAGGAGCTACCCCTATTGTCGGGAGATTTGTTCCCGGTACATTTACGAACCCCTACGGAAAGGAATTCGTAGAGGCGGGTGTTGTCCTCGTATCGGATCCTATAGCAGATCGAGAAGCTATTCTCGAGGCAGCCAGGGCCCGGATTCCGGTTGTGGCCTTCGCAAACTCAGGAAACACTGTCCACAACATTGACCTTGTCATCCCCGGCAACAACAGGGGTAGGAAGTCATTAGCCCTCATGTATTGGATCCTAGCGAGGGAGTACATGCTAAACAGAGGGATGATCGAAAGCAGGGACAAGTTCCCCGTCAAGCTGGAGGAGTTTGAGGGATGATAAGGTATCCGGCCGTCGCCGGCTACTTTTATCCCCTTCAAAAAGACGAGCTCCTCCGTATGATAGACCGCCTCCTTCGGAAAGCTGAGCCGCCGGAGGTAGAAGGCAGGATCATTGGTGGGGTCGTTCCCCACGCGGGATACGTCTATTCCGGCTTTACAGCAGCCCACTTCTACAAACTTCTGGCTCATGAAGAGCCTAGAACAACTGTAATCGTTGGACCGAACCACACCGGTTTGGGAACTCCCCTTTCGGTTTTTCCGAGGGGCGAATGGGTCACTCCGTTGGGGTACGTTCAGGTAAACGAAGAAGTTGCCAATGAGATCGTTGAGAGGTCCCTCTATGCTTCCTTCGACGTAGAGGCCCATATAGAAGAGCACTCCGTTGAGGTCCAGCTTCCGTTTCTTCAGTACGTCTGGAATGATGACTTTTCCTTCGTCCCCATCGTTATGCTCATTCAGAACCTGGACTACGCGAAGGATTTAGCTTCTTCGATTCCGAGAGACGTGTTGTTCATTGCATCGTCGGATTTCTCCCACTACGTGCCTGCAGATTGGGGGAGAGAGGTAGATTCGAAGCTCATCGATGCGATCCTTGACCTCGATGCTGAAAGGTTCCTCCGACTCGTGGAAGAGACCGGAGCATCCCCCTGCGGCTACGGACCGATTGCTTCCCTCATCCTGTGGGCGAAAAATCAAGGAGCCTCGGCGAAACTCCTCCACTTTTCCAACTCCGGAGATGCCAGCGGCGACTATTCGTCTGTTGTGGACTATGCGGCGATCGCCTTCTACATTTAGCGTCGGGACATCCTCTTCTCCATCCATTTACCGAGTACGCCGGGGAGGGGATTTGAACCCCTGCGGGCATACGCCCATCGGATCTCAAGTCCGACCCCTTGGACCGCTCGGGCACCCCGGCACCGACACCTATAACCTCGTTGAGAATTAGTTGGAGAAAGATTTTAAACAGCTAGAAATAGGGGCTTTGGTGGGTGGAAGGGAAAGCTCCTCCGTTTTCCTTGTCCCCCTACGCCGGGTGGGCCTCCTTTCCCTTCCACCCCTTCTGGGTTATCCCCTTTTCCTTAACACCCCCTCATCCGTGCGCGTAGGTAAGAGAAGGGGGTAGTATATAAACCTCTGCTTTCACCGAAGTGGTGACTGGTAGCTACATAACAAAAGTAGAAGGAAAGGGAAGTTAGGGTAGTTCGAAGGTGTTGTAGGGGGCAACTTCGTCGATGAGGACAACAGTAGATAGCAAAACGGTTCTACAGCAGTACCTCTTCACCCCTAGATCGTCCAATACCTTCTTGGGGTCCTCACCCCTCTGGACCCTCCTCTGGAACTCCTGGTAGATCCTCCCTCCAATGGGTTTGCCACACGTAAAGCATCTAACGGGTGGAAGCATCTTGTATCACCTGTAGGAGGTCTGTTTCTTGGCCCTTGCCTTCCTTCCGAGTGGTTTCTTAGGTTCTACCTGTCTTACGTCGTCTACGAGGAGCGTTCTATCGTAAGCTAGGTACTTCTTCCTAAGATCATCGCCTACGAGGTTTGCAAGGGCCTTTGCTATGGCACCGCGAACGGCCATGGCCTGACCCATAAAGCCCCCTCCCCTCACGTTCACGTATATGTCTACCTTCTTGCTGATGTCTCCGGCCAGAACGAGGGGTTCTTGGATCATCATGGTGACGTACTTATTGTTCTGCCAGACGTCAATGAGGAAGCCGTTTACCCTTATTATTCCCTTTCCGGGATAGAAGAGGGTTGCCCTCGCTATGGCCTTCTTCTTCTTTGCCTTTGTTTGTATAACCTTCGTCGTTGTTTTCTTCTTGGCCGTCATCTTATACCACCCAAGGCCTTGGAGATTTCTTCAACGTAGACGTATCGGGAGGGGGTTTTGAGGTTCAGATCGATCCTCTTTCCTTCGATACCGGGATCTCCCCGGAAGACTTTCAACCTCTTGAGCAGTCTGTCCCTATCCTTGCGGTGGATCATGCCCCTTATGGCCCTTCTTATGATCCCTTCAGGTGTCCTGGGCCAGCGGGGCGTCTGTTTTATGGGATTTGATAGTGTTCGGAGGTCATATCTTCTTTTAAACTTGGGCAGTACTCCCGGAAGCGTTCCGGAGACGACAACCTTTTCTGCATTGATTATGACGACGGGATAGTCTTTCTTCAGGAGCTTTACTACCTCTGTTGCGAGCCTTCCGAGCGGCTTGTTTGTCCCGTCAACGATGAGCGTCATGCTACGATCACCACCTTGCTCCCCTTGGGATTCTCGCGGAGGAGTTCATAAATGCTTATCGCCCTTCCACCTGCGGCCTCTATCTTCTGCTTTGCGGCTGGGGTAAACCTCCAGGCGGCAACCGTTACCTTCTTTGTAATCGTTCCGCCGCCGAGGACCTTCCCCGGGACGACCGCTATGGAACCTTCTTCGAGGACCTTGTTTAGTTTCCCTACGTTTACCTCGATGCGCTGTCGGGTGGACTTGGAGAGGAGTTCCGCCACCCTTTTCCAGATGGGGGCGTTGTTCTTTCGGGCCGCTATCTCCAGGTCTATGATGAGCCCCCTGAGGTAGGGATTCGTTGGACCGGTTCGCTTCATTCGATCGCCTCCAATACTTCCTTCAGGTTTCTTTCCAGTACGTCTGTGGCGGCTCGGATAAGCTCTTCTAGACTCATATTTCCGTACGTTTCGACGTAAAGGATGAACTGATCTTTATTCCTCTTCAACGAGACAGCGTCGGGGTTTAGTTCTTCAACGTCCCTGAGGAGGTTGTAAGTGGCATCTGACAACCCTGCAGGGCTCTTGTTTTCCTCTTCTATCTTTTTTACATCTCCTCCTTCCGCCTTCACGGCTTCAGGATCCTTTATCTCGGCTCGATAAACATACCGATAGGAAGCCAATCCTGCCTGCCACTTAGCGTGTTGTTTTGCTGTTCCCATTCGGGCCTTTGCTTCTAGCCTTAACCTCTGCCCGTCCATGAGCTTTACGATGATGATACGGTCATCTACGACCTTTACCGAAGGATCCGAAGATACCAGCTCCCCCGAGTAGACGACCTTCGGTCCTTCGGCTTCGAGGGAGAAGGTTACCTCCGTGTTTTCGTCATAGGTTCCGTACTCGGCCTTGAGGGGGATGAGTCCTAGCCTGTGGGCAATGAATTCATCCCAGAGGGGAGAGGTGTTTTCGTAGAAAAACACCTCATGGATCGCGAGGGTAGGAACTTCTGAGATGACGGCCCTCCTGAAGGCGTTCATAAGTCCTGTGTTTACTCCCTTCACTAGGAACGTCGCGCTTTCCTCGTCCCGGTTTAAGAGTTCTACCTTCACACTCTCCTACCTCTCCTTCCTCCCCTTCTCCTCGTTCCGTCGTGGGGTATCGGCGTGACGTCGTGGATCCTGACGATCTTGAGCCCCTGGCGAACGAGCTCCTTTATGGCGGCCTGGGCTCCAGGCCCAGGGGTTCTGGATTTATTTCCGCCGGGGGCTCTCACCTTAACGATGACGTACCTAAACCCGAGTTCCTTCAATCTTTGTGCCACCTTCTCTGTTGCCTTCATGGCAGCGTAGGGTGTTCTCTTTTTCCTATCGGCGTCTACGACCTGGCCTCCGGAAGAAATGGCTATTGTTTCGGCTCCGGTAATGTCAGTAGCATGGACGATCGTATTGTTTTTGGATGAGAGTATGTGAACGACCGCTACCTTGGGAACTTCGCTCAAGAGGCCACCTCCTCAGCCTTTTGCTCAACCTTCTGCTCTCCACTAAACCTCACGTAGTCGTAGATATGTGGATCGATCGTTATGAGGTTTTCCTCGCCCCTCCTAACCCAGTAGGAGGGAGACCTTACCCTTACTCCATCAACGTAGACGTGACCGTGGACGATGAACTGTCGGGCCTGCTTTACCGTTCTCGCAAAGCCCTTCCTCCAAACGATCGTCTGGAGCCTTCTTTCAAGGATATCGTTGACCGTCAGGGAAAGGACATCATCCAAAGTGGCGTTCTCGGGAAGGAGGCCGAGTCTGTAAAGTCTTCCTAGGAGTTCCTTCTCTCCTTTTTCTCTTTCGGGTCCTGACAGTGGGAGGAGCTTCCTTGCGAAGGCTCTGATCCTTCGGAGCTCTGCCTGTGCCCTCCAGAGCTCCCTCTTGTTCTTTAGACCGTAGAGCTTCATAAGGCGCCTTTCTTCTATGATTCTTCTTTTATCCCAGCGCTTGAAGGGCCTTACCCACTTCTTTCGGAGCCACCTCACCGTACCACCTTACCTCTTCTTTCTTCCAACGACGGAGATCTTGTTCTTTCTTGGATGGGACTTTGTCCTCTGTCCCCTTACCTTCAGGCCCCTTGCGAGACGGAGACCTCTCCAGGACCTTATCTCCAGGAGCCTCTTCTTTACAGCCATGAGATGGGTTTCTAGGTCTGTTCCTACGAGGTGCTTATCCTCTCCCGTCCACCAATCCTTCTGATCGTTGACGGCCCATCTCGGAATGCCATATTTTACGGGGTTTCGAACGACATCTTCGATGAAAGCATCCGCTTCTTCGGGGAGCTTCCCGAGGGGATCGTTTATGCTGAGGTTATACTTATCGGCGATGACCTTGGCGAGCATTCTAGCTAGATTCATTCCCACACCCTTGATTCCTGTGAGGGCGTACCATATTGGCTTCGTTCCGTCGAGGTCGAAGCCCGCGATGCGGACGATGTTCCTGATCTCGCTCATAGAATCCCTCCCGCTGGTATATGGTTGCCCTGATAGGGGTTAAAAAGATTATGAGGTTTGCGCTCCATCCTTTCTACCCCTTTTCCACATGACGGGATAGATTCCCTTCTCCATGATCACTCTAAACGTGTCGGTAACGATCCCCTTTTCCATTTCTGCAATCTCTTCAGAGGTGTGTAAGGCCTTGGCCAGTGCGACGAGCTCACCCTTCTTTGTCATTATCGCCACGAGATCACCGGGCTTTATCCCTTCTTCAACGGCTAAAACACCGGGAGCTGTGAGATTTGCCCCATAAACGATGGCTGCAACCGCAGAGTCCCTTATGATGATCTTGGGAAGGTGTTCCACGGCCTTCTCGACGGGAAGAAGGTATTTCTTCAAGTACTTGTCATCACCGTACTCCTTCCAAAAGTAGTAGGCATCTGAGAGCTCCTGAAGCGTAACAAGGGTGTTATCTTCCTTTAAGGG
>WAPE01000066.1 GCA_015520865.1 Candidatus Iainarchaeum sp. | reverse complement strand
GCCTACGCTGTTACGACGCTTGCCTCCTACCTCTACGCGGAGTTAAGGTCCTACACAGCTATTTCCTATCCAGGTCAGGAGATAAGGCTAGAAGCAGGGGTTGGGCAGATCTCGGAGGTCATTAGAAACGGTTTCTACGTTATTCCAAAGGAAAACAGCGTAGTTCTCGTCTACGACCCAAAACTCCTCCCACCGAAGGTGAGGGAGGAGCTCCCGAAGATGAAGGTCTGTGAAAGCGGATACTGCCGAGAGATAACGGTCTTTCCAACGGAGAAGACGGAAATAACGATCCCGCTGAGGCTTTTAAAGGCTCTCCAGAAAGCACGGGAAGCATACCTTTACCTACAGTCCCATAGATGGGATCTAACATTCTCAGCGGGCTTCTGTAAGAGAGACTGCGCCGTTTGTGGAGTCTTCGAGGGAGATCCACCGGAGCGGATCGTTTATCCTCCAGAGGCGGAGAAGAAGTGCGAGGGGTTTTCCATAGAGATGGGGAAGTTCGTTGATGAAAGTGGCTACTACAGGCTTATGGGGATCCACAACGGCGGATGCCCAAACCTATCCCTCCTTGACGAGGAAACAAAGAAGTACATCCCTTGTAGCGAGCCGAAATTGATCCTGGAGAAGTTCTACAACGAGAAGCTGAAGGAGCTATCGAAAGACATCGATGGAAACCTCCAGTTCGACCCAAGGACGATAAGGGAAGTCCCAACGAAGGCCTTCGTCTACGAAGAGGTTGTAGATACGTCGTTTTTGACAGCTTCTACCCTCATACCCCCTGAGATCCTAGAGGCTATAGGGATTCCCATCTACGAGCATCGTGGTATGATGAGGTTGCCAGGTTCTCCGTGTAGGTTCATCGGAGAAGGCGAATGCTCGTTCCCGGTCGAGCTTCGCTTCGTATACTCCTGGACCGATGAGGACAACAAGTATTCAGTGACCGGAGAACCCGTTACGTATCACTTCTACTTAGAGCTGGGGCCGACGGAGATCAACAATGCTCTGGCACCGGACGTTTTAGAGGTGGAAAACCTCAAGGAGATACAGAACACAGCGACAACAAATTACGGAGAGTGTATTTCGAGGCTTCAGTCCACCTGCCAGGTACAGAACCTTATCTCCCTCCTCAAACCGGTCTGTCCAAACATTCAAGGCAATGACATCAACCAGCTCTGGCTATCGGTCCAGAACTCAGACAGCAACGCCTGCAAGCTATCTGCAGAGCTTCTCATCGGAGAAAACGGCGCCTGTAGAAACATAGAAAGGGCCTGTGAAAGGGGAATATCCGTTTCAGATAAGGAACAGGTAAAGAACTGTGCAGTGAAGCGGTTGGAAGACTGCTGGAAGTACCTGGCTGAGCTCTACGACGAAGATTGTTCAAACTACATCCCAACGGCTAGCAGAGCCCTTTGCGCCCTATCGGAGGCTTCTTCTTACCTTCCTTCGACCTATGTGCTCCAAAAGATGATGGGGAAGGTCGCAGACTACCTTACGTCCTATGACGTTAAGGATATCACCGAGAGAGCCTATATGGACCTCTCTCCAGACGTCCTCTGCAAGGCAGAAAAGATCTTCCGGCTCTACGAGGATAGGAAGCTCGGGGGAGACTGCCTAAAAGAGGTAAACGAGATGTTGTCCGACGAAACATCCCCTTGTGTCAATCCCGTCGCCTCCTGCCTTATAACCTCCTTCTTCAAGCCCGTCCAGACCTCCTCACCACTCTGTGACATTTCCTCTCCCGTGAAGCTCCGATCTACCTTCCACTTCAACATCTTCGATCCAACCTACCTGGCGGTGGGCTGCTATGCGGGGAATGGTTAGCTCCATCGTTCTAGGAAGCATAATGGTGGCCATTGTCGTCGGCTTCGCGTTCTACCTTCATACGGCAGAGATTCAGAAGGAAAGAACGGCGGTTTCACTATCAAAGCAGATGGAAGAGGTACGCGGAGCAGATATATTAAGGTACTACATCGCCGCCGTCGAAAGGAGCTACTACAGCGAATCCCTAGCAGAAGAGATAAATTTTCTATCAACGGAAGAGGTAAAGGACCTAAGGAAGGATCCGTTGAGCCTCGTTCCCACGGAAGGCTACGAGGAGTACCTGAAGGACCTCTTCAACGGAGCCCTAAAGGCAACGGTGGAATACACCGGAAACCCGCCCAAAATAAAGAAAGGTTGGTACAAAGAATTCCCCGAGCTGAACATCGAAAGAAACGCGGAACTAAGAATAACCTTCAACGAGAGCGGAACGATATATTCCATTCCGTTGACGAGCACGGTCTACGTTCTTCCGATCCCTCTGAAGGAGCTCAGCCGAGCGGTTTCTCAAATAAAAACGAGGGTTTTGATGGACGTCTATATGGGGTTCTACGTCGATAGTGGAGAGCTCCGCTACAGAGAGCCGACTCAAATAATATCATTTGGAGGAAGCTCCTTCGGAATAACAGACGTATATACTGACTGTGTTCCTGAAAACGAAATTGTAAGTAATGTTGAAAGAGCCAGAGAGAAGTATTTGAACGCTGGATTAACCCAAGAGATAGAAAGAGAAGTAGCTAGAGGGCTTCCACCTGAAGTAAAGGACGTTACCTGCAACCCAGAAAGCCTCCTCGTTTTCCCAGTTGTGGACACGAATCAGGGCTTTCCCGCCGGTTTTGAGGCAAAGACCGTCCAGTGTAAAGCGATTATCGAGCTAAGTGTTCCGGGAGGAGAGGAACTGAACGTTACCTATCCCTTCAGGGTGGAGATCGAAGATACCTTCCCCCACGTTCCCAAGCGGATGTTAAAGCTTTCCCTGGTAAATGGCCACTACACCCTCTCGGGCACCTGCCCATAAAAATCCTAGTTCTCTCATATTAAAGGGTGAAGCGATACATCCTCTTCGGAGTCCTCCTATTCGTCCTCCTTCTGGCGGTCTTCCTGTCCTTCCAAAAACCGCACGAGTTAAGGAAAAAAGAAGCCGGCTTCCTCCTCTTAGATGAAAACCTTAAGCCCATTGGGCGGGCAATTAAACCACCTCAAGAGCTAAATGGAATGATTTTAGTCGGTAAGTACGG
>WAPE01000065.1 GCA_015520865.1 Candidatus Iainarchaeum sp. | reverse complement strand
TCTCTACTCCCAGAGCGACGTAGTTGCCTTGATGAAGGAAAGGGGCATCGGAAGGCCTTCAACTTACGCTACGATTATTCAGAAGCTTCTTGAGCGCCGATATGTGTTAGAGAGCAAGTCAAAGCATAAGCTCTATCCAACGCCTCTCGGAATAAAGGTTTACAACTATCTCACATCGAAGTTCCCGGATCTCGTTTCGGAGGAGCGAACAAGGATGCTAGAAAAGATTATGGAAGAAGTAGAAGAGGGAAAGAGGGATTACCAGGAGGTTCTCTGGGATCTATACAAAGAGATCCTCTCTACCCGGGGAATCGTGTGAAGTATTTAAAATCTCTCCCCTCTCCAATCTTCCCATGATCACAAAGAGATGTATCTCCTGCGGACGAGAAGTGGGTCCCGGTGAATACGTATCCTTCAAGTGTCCCGTCTGCGGAGCTGAGATCGTCCGTTGTTTGGAGTGTAGAGCCCGGGGAACGCCCTATGTCTGTCCTTCCTGCGGATTTGAAGGTCCATGAGGTGGTAAAAGATGGGTGAAGTACTTCTCGTTTTGAAGGTCTATCCAAACGAGCCAGACGACCTTGAAAAGGTAAAGGAAAAGGTTCCAAAGGTGCTCCCCGAAGGAGCCGAGCTCGTCGAGATCCGGGAAGAACCCATAGGCTTCGGGTTCTCGGTCCTCCTCGTTGGCATTAAGGTGCCCGACGAGGGAGGTATCCAAAACAAGGTAGAAGAGGCCCTTTCTTCTATAGAAGAGGTTGATTCCGTCGAGGTGGAGAGGGCAACGCTTATCTAACCACCACACCCTTCTTTTTTGGTATAGATGATGGATCTTAGCCTCGCAAAAAGAGTTTTATGAGCCACATCAGCACTATGCCGAAGAGGAACCAGATGGTTGCTTGCCTCATCTTCTTTCTGTCCTTCTCTTTGTGGAGTTCCGGTATAAGGTCCGATGAGGCGATGTAGAGAAAACCTCCGGCTGCGAAGGCTATAATAGGTGCTTTTAGCCATTCCGGTGTAAAGAACCAGCCAAGTATACCTCCTATGACACATGTAGCTTGGGAAAAGAATGTCCAGAGGATGGCCTTTTCCTTTTTGAGGCCTCCAAAGAGGAGGACGGAGAAGTTCCCCAATTCCTGCGGAACCTCGTGGGCTATAATGAGGAACGTCGTTATCCAGCCTGTTGCTATGTCAGTGAGGAACGTAGCCGCTATTACGATACCATCGATAAAGTTATGGAGAGAATCTCCGATGATCGTAAGGGTGGTAATTGGATGAACTTCACAGGGGCCTGTTTCGTGGCAGTGGTGCCAGTGCAGGTACCTCTCTAGGATAAAGAACGTCAGGAAGCCAAGGACGGCCACTTCGCCTGTCCATGGGTAGTGGAGATCTAAAAAGGTCTTAGGTAGCATGTGGATAAGGGCACCGGCTAGCATGGCGCCTGCGGCGAATGCCACAAGCCACCTCACGATTTCTTGCAACTCCTTGTCACTTATGTAAAGGGAAAATATGCCCACGAGGCCGACCAGGCTATCCAAGACCGTTGCCAGAATCGTGGCTAGTAAGCCGTTCATGACATGATACTCAGGGGACACAAAGATTTTACGCTCTACTCTTATCTTCTACGAGGCCTTTTACCCTCTCCACAAACTCCTTCATTCTCTTCCAGTGGGATCCCTTCCAGTAGATCTGTCCGCAGTTTGTACAAACCCAGAACTCGTCGTGGCTCATGTAAACACCCATCGGAACGAGCCCCTTAACCTCTTCCTTCGAAACCTTTTTCAGAGGCCCGTTGCACTTGGGACAGCGCTCTAAGGAGGGGACTTCTCGAAGTTCAATATAGCCGTTTTTGACGAGGAACGCTAACTGATGCTCCACGTCGTTTCCTTCGACGAGAACGGCTTCTATTCCTTCTTTCTTCGCTCTCTCATATAACTCGACGTCTTTCGTTAAAAGAACCCTTCCTTCATCCTCAGCAATGTCAAGAAGATAGTCGTCATCCATAATCGAGAGATCCTCAGCTGCCAGGGTGTCATAACCTAAAATCCTCAGCCATTCGGCGAGTTTTCCTAGCATAGCGTCTGCCAGGAACCTCATACGTTCCACGCTCCAGCCTCATTGGAAATAAATGGTGTGCGTTGGTTATATAATCCTAATGATCCTAGAGGTCGCCCTGAAGAACTGGAAGTCCCACGGTGAAAAAGACGGCAACTATGGTAGCATACTGAACTTTGAGCAAGGTCTGAACGTTATATACGGTGTAAATGGTAGTGGTAAGAGTTCAGTGGCTGAAGCGAT
>WAPE01000064.1 GCA_015520865.1 Candidatus Iainarchaeum sp. | reverse complement strand
TCGAGGGAGGGGAAAGCCCTCCTTAGGTTTCTCGATGCACCCTTTGAGATAAATCCGAAAATCGATGGAAAGGACCTCATCGTTGTCGATACATCAGCGAGGGAGATGCTAAATGGCTTAAACATTGAAGCAGCTGCCTCCGTTACGGTTATTGATCATCATAGCTCGAAACCAATGATAAAGGGGACGTTGTTTATCTTTCCAGAAGCATCTTCGACGTCAGAGATCATCTATGATCTTACCCGCGAATCGAGTCGCGAGCTATCGGAAAAGGAAAGGATCGCTATTTTAGCAGGCATCCTCTTCGACACGAGGGGGCTCCAGGTTGCTCCATCGGAAACGATAAGGAAGGTTGCGGAGCTCCTCGGAGGGAGGACTGTTCAGGATATTCTAGAACTCATTTCCTTCGAGGAGGATGTCACAGAAAGGATAGCACGTTTAAAGGCCCTTAGAAAGGGAGAGATCGTGAGGATTGGGGACTTCTTGATTGCCTACACTGATGCTGGCTCCTTCGAAGGGTCGGTGGCAAACGTTCTCGTAACCGCAGGGGCAGACATCGCCATAGCGTACTCGTCCTCGAAGAACGTGGATCGGATAAGCATCCGGCTATCTCGAAGGGCCACGAGAAGAGGCTTCGACGCCTCAAAACTACTCTCTCGCTTGAAGGAGTTTGGAGCGGAATGCGGAGGTCATAGGGCAGCTGCGGGATGCAAACTTCCACCCAAGTCTGTCCCCGAAGCCGTGGAATACCTCGTAAACACGATATTGGATGATCTCGAGGAAGAGGTCCGCTCCTTCGGCGTTCGACGGTATTGAAAAAAGAACGCTTTTATTCGTTGCCTCGCGAGGGTCCTAACATGAAAAAACTCAAAGAGTACATAAGTCTCTACAAGGAAAGGATCGAGGAAGTGCTAGAAGATTTTTTAACAGATGCAGAAAAGGAAGCGGAAGACTTCTTCAACAAGCTAGTGTATTCTGAAATAAAACGGTTCACACTCTCCCCAGGAAAGCGTCTGAGACCTATACTTGTGATAGCCGGCTACAAGGGGGTTAAAGGAGATGTTCCCGATCATGTTGTAAAGGCTTCTACGATTTTTGAGCTCCTCCACTCCTACCTTCTCATCCACGACGACGTCGTAGATAGGGATCCCGTAAGAAGAAACCAGCCCACTGTTTGGAAAAATATAGCGGATAAATTAGGCCTTAACTTTCATCATGCAGCATCACTGGCCATATTTGCCGGAGATATAACGAGGACGCTGATCGACAAAGTAATAAAGGCGCTTCCTATACCCCACCATAAAAAAGAGGCTGTTTACTCTTACGTTCACAAGATAGACAGGCTGACCAACTACGGACAAGTTGTAGACGTTTCACTCTCGCTTACGCCTCTCGAAAAACTAAGAAAGGACGACATTCTGAAGGTTTACTACTATAAAACAGCTCTTTATACATTGAATGGCCCGCTAGGGTTAGGGGCACTCTTAGCAGATGCGGATAAAAACCTCTACAGGGAGTACGCCGTTCCTGTCGGAATAGCTTTCCAGATAAAGGACGATATCCTTGGCACGTTTGGAGATCCCGAGAAAACTGGAAAGCCGACTAATTCTGACATAAAAGAAGGGAAGCGAACCCTATTGCTATACTATGCCTGGCACTATGGTGGAAAGAAGGATAGAGAAATATTGAAGAATGTCGTTGGCAATCCGAACGCCTCGGAAGAAGAAATTGAAGCTGTGAGGGAGGTTTTCAGGAAAACAGGAGCTTTAGAAAAGGCAGAAAGCTCAGCCCGAGTACTTGTAGAAGAGGGGAAGGAAGCCCTGAAAAGGCTTGACATCGATCCTGAGGTAAAGGACGCCCTCAGGGAGTTTGCAGACTACATCATTACAAGGGAAAAGTGATAAAACCAAACACCATCCCCTTTCTTTTCGATGAAGAAGTATTACATAGAAACCTACGGATGTGTGGCCAATAAGGTCGATTCAGAGATCATAAAGGCTAGTCTGGAG
>WAPE01000063.1 GCA_015520865.1 Candidatus Iainarchaeum sp. | reverse complement strand
CTTCTTATCTGTTCTAAATTATCCAGTATAAACATATCGTGGTTTTTCCAAGAGTTTATGTAATTATTGGTGAATTGCTCGAGGGTCTCTTTTTTAGCATCTTCTATCATAGTACGCACTTCTTTTCTTGTTGATTCTCCTAAATTGAACGATCTTATATGTTTTACTATTATAGGTACACTCTTACCCGCTACCTTTAGGAAAGAAGAAGCTAGCTCATAGTAATCGTCAACATTTGGATGCGTGTCAGTAAATCTATTTTGTCTATACATTATCCCAAATAAGGGCAGTTTCTTTGTGATCTCTCTTTCGATACCTCTCACGATATCACCTTGGTAGAAATTGCCTCATCAGGTCCATAGCAGCCTGCCAAATAGTATCTGTACAGCGCGGATCCGAAGCCATAATATCTCCCTCGTAAAATCGGGCTACTGCCCTACAACCCATACATAAATTAGAAAAAGGACATGTAGAACACTTCCCACTATCTACAAATTCTCTTTTTCTCATCCGATTGTAGAAAACATTGTTATCCCAAATATCTTTCACATCATCGCCGTTTGCCAAATCTCCTAATATGAAATCAATAGCGTTAGGACACCATGCAACTTTCCCCTCGTTGTTTATAAACATATAAGCTACACCGACTAAACACCCTGCACGTATTTCTTCTAATGGAATATTACTTGTGGAGATTAATCTACTTACGTTGTACCAGAAACTAGGGAAAACTACATTTTGAATAGGATCGCCAGAATAAATCCTTATCCTTTTATACTTTTCTTGTAATTTCGGTAGATAAAGAATAAGTTTTTCATATTGATCTAAGGTTAGTGATGTTTGATCTTTGTATCTAAGGGCGTTACCCTGTACGTCGACAATAGCTCTTATACCTACTTCTTTAACTCCCAAATCTTGAGACAAGTGCACAACATTTTCTACATCAGTATAATTAAGTTTTTGGACTGTCATTCGTGTCATTGTATAAAGTCCCAGATCTAAACTATTTACAATAGAGTAAATCACCTTTCGAAAAGAACCAGGTACACGACGTATCTTATCATGAATCTCTGCGCTACTCCCGTCAAGAGAATATTGTACCCTATCTAAACCACTACTATAAAGTTTTTCTATATAATCCCTGGTTGTAAACCAACCATTAGTAACAAGGAGTGTTTGAGCCTTCTCAAAATTATCTTTAATAAATTGTAATAAAGAGAGTAGTTCTTCTTTTCGGAGGGTGGGTTCGCCACCCCCTATCTCTATCCATTCTATTTTATCTCCCCAGTATCCAGCTATGGAAGCTAAGATTTCTTTCCATTTTTCTAGAGAAAGATCTCTCTCAGAATAAGTCCCTCTACAGTGTATACATGAAAAATTGCATCTACCAGTAAAATCAATATGGATTATCTTGGGAATATATTCATCTGTAACATTGTCTTCTTTGTTTCTTTTGAGTTCGTTCATTATGTGTATACACTACCATAATCCTTAAAGGAAGATTCGCGCATATATGAAAGGGGATGGTATGGTAGTATTACTGGAATATGCCTGCCTGACTTGCGGAGGTATCGCACCCTCAGCTATAGAAATAGAAAGAAAATAAAAACATAGAAATAGTTTCTTTTTACATTTTTCAATTTTACAGCACTTTAATTTATTATGTCACCAACATAGAAAAATGAACGAAAATAAAGCAATTCTAATGTCAAAAGCACAAAACACGTGGAGGAGGTCGTGGGTTCAAAACCCCATACTACTTAGCTCAGTACTTCAACACCCTCCTTCCCTGCTGCCTCGGCCAGAATCTTGTCCAAAGTCAAAAGAGTACATCCATTTAGCTTTACGGTGGCAAGTATGAGAGCGTCGTTCGGGAGGAGACCATACCTCTCGATATACTCGAAAGGCGAGTCTAACAGTTTCTTCGTCTTCAGTAAGAATCTCGCAAGACAGAATAAGATCCATAATATCAGATAGAATCACTCTCTTCACCGTTTCAGGAGATCTACGCAACTCTTCAGTAGGTAGTCGAGTTTTCTCGCGTATAAATATGTAAACAACCTCGGAGAAAACCGTTGGACTTACACAAAGGTGCTCGGAAGAAAAATTACTCAGAAGCTCGTATGCCTTTGAGTTGCCTTTCATTGCTTCGATGATAACACTAGAATCAATAAAGATTCGCTTGTTCATACCATTCCTCCCTGAATACTGATCCCTTTATCGTCCCCTTTAACTTTTGTAAAGCGTTTAGGAATTTTTCTTTGTCTTTCTTCAAGCTTTCGATCTTTATCCTGACTATCCTGCCTTCTGGCAACTCGATGGGTTTGAGTGGCACCAATTTCCCCTTTTCTACCCGCGCCTCGATCTCTGTTTTGTTCATGTTAACATCTTTGTAGGTCCTGTATTAAATCTTAATCGGGGAATCATCGTTTCGAGGGGTTGTACGGTGACAACTATGCGGGGAGGTCGCGGGTTCAAACTCTATCTTTTGCTGGTAGTTTTCGTATGACCCATAATCCTCCACCGTTTTTGTCCCCGTGTCGTTGGATCGCATCGTAGAGCTCCTCATAGGTGAATTCAAGCAGTTTCCAGCCGTCCCCGTCCGTGTCCACAAGTATCACAGCATCCTCCTTAATCTCGTCAACAGCACACACGTGTCCCCCTTTACCTACCTTGTAGCACACGATTACATCGTCGTCTTCGTATACTTTCAGGAACTTCTTTAGATGAGTAGGGGTTGTTATCTGGGATGCAGGAATGTAGATTTCATAAAATGGTAGATTGTGACGTAGAAAGAACGTGTTAAGGCCGCCAGGTATTTTGTCAACCTTGGTCCCAAATAGTATTCCTAGATCTCGAGGAACTCGTGTAGCGCATTCTGGACATTCTTCACAGTCTTCTGGAACAGTCAAACCAAGCTCACAGGCAATCGCACATTGATCGAACTCCTTTATCCCATGTCTTCTCAGAATCATCTCCAGCGTTGCTCCGACGCAGCAATGCTCCTCCTGTTCTATGTACTCATATCTTTTTGGATCTCGGTTAATCTTCTTCATCTTTCTCTCCCTCCAACTCCTTCAACAGCTCCTCCAACGATACTGTTTCCTCTAAGATTTTTCTTCGGTCCTCGTTAAAAGCCCTGTGAAACAACTCCGCGTCCCAAGGGCCCATCATTAGCCTGTAGATCGCAGGTTTCCTCTTCCTCCAAAAGGTGCTCTTTACAAAGGGAAAGGGGAGAATAGGGCCTACGAAGTCGTCGGGAAAGGGCATCATGCCTCCTCCAAAAGTTTGAAGAACTCTTCTCTACTAATCCCGACTTCTTTAATGATTAACCTCACTAATCCTCGCTTCAAGGGCTTTCCTTTATGAACAGGGACTACCATAAGTTTCTTCCCTTTCTTCAGGATAACGTGGGAGCCTTTCTGGCGGACCTCGACGAATCCCACGGCCTTCAATATCTTTATCATCTTTTCTGGAGGTACGGGTGGAATCTTAGGCATAAACTTCCACCTTTGTAAGGAGAATAGCTTCAGGTTTTTCGCTCAAAATTTCTTCGCGTTCTTCTTCCGAAAGAACTTCGAGATAAAGCTCGATAGCTTCTTTAATGTTCTCAAGCGTTTCCTCCACGGTTTCTCCCTGAGAATAACAACCTGGGAGCTGGGGAACGTAGGCGTAATAGCCTTTGTCTGGGTCTTTAACTATGACCACGTCGAAGTCCAGGACTCGGGTTTTCATGGTATCATCTTGGTTCATCCTGTATTAAATGCTATCATCCTAGAGAACTATAATGACGCCAAGGGCGACTACAATGCACAAGGCTCAAACCACAAGGAGGTCGCGGGTTCAAATCCCGCCCCCGGCATTTTCTGGTTTTTGGAAATCCTTCGGTGAGAGGGTAAAGAGGGAGTTCCAGGGGGAAGAAGGGAAAATACAGGGGTGACTGCGTCGAAGTCCAGGACTCGGGTTTTCATAATACTATCTTACTGAACCCCTCCATTAAATGGATGATGTTGTTACGTCGTTATAGTTATAAGGAAAGGTAGGTTCTACGCTTGTCTCATCAATCGCGCAGAGGAGCAATTTTCCTCGTTAGATCTAAGAAATAAGAAGGGGGATGAGGTTTTGATAGCTTATCCTAGATCACTGGCACTAACTTAGCACGAAGATGTTCCACGAGTTGGTCGATAGGAATCCGTTCTTGTTCCATGGTATCTCTATCGCGAACAGTTACCGTTTCGTCTTTTAGGGTCTCGCTGTCTACGGTAACCACATAGGGCGTTCCTATTTCGTCGTAACGCCGATACCTCTTTCCTATACTACCCCCTTCGTCATAACTCGTTCTAAAGTACCTTTTTAGGGTTCTGTAGATTTCTCTCGCCCTTTCAGATAATGGTCCCTTTGAAACGAGCGGAAATACCGCTACTTGAACGGGAACTATCCAGGGTCTTAGTGAGAGCCAGGTTCTCTGGTTATCTTTCTGGTAACTTGAGTAGAGAACAGCCAAAAGTATTCTCTCCACACCAAAGGACGGTTCTATCACCCAAGGGGTGAATTCTGTTCCGTCTTCTCGCTTTACGCGGTACTTGTTGCTTCCGGAGTATTCTGCGTGCCGGGAGAGGTCGTAGTCCGATCGATGGGCAATACCTTCGATCTCTTTCCATCCAAGGTCGTCGAAGTGGAACTCTACGTCCCAGGTGTCCATGGAGTAGTGGGCCCTTTCATCGGGGAGCTGTTGTCTTATTCGGATTCTTTCCATATCCACTCCAACGAGCTCGAAGAAGCGCAAGGATTCGACGATCCAGTATACCATCCATTCCCTGCCGGGATAATCACCGACGACGTCAGATACCTTCCTAACTTCGCCTTCCCTTCCCCTTTCTTGATCCTCTATAGTGAGAGTAAGGACCTCGTAGTCCTTGACGTCGTCGTAGAAGGGGGAGGGATCGTTCTCCGGGTCGAAGAAGAACTCTATCTCCATTTGCTCGAACTCCCTGAGCCGGAAGAGGAAGTTCCTTGGGGAGATCTCGTTGCGGAAGGATCGACCCATCTGAGCTACCCCGAAGGGCAAACGCTTCCTATTTCCCTGAAAGAGACGAGGAAAGTCTGCGAAGATTAGCTGAGCGGTCTCTGGGCGAAGGTAAGACGTTAATCCACCGTAGGGACCTACCTTCGTTTCGAACATGAGGTTGAAATAGGTTGGCTCGGTGAGTTCGCCACCGCAGAAGGGACAACGAACCTTCTTGAGGTGCTTAGAGAGTTCTTCTAGGCTCAAACCCTCTGCGTTTATGCCGAGGGTTTCCTCGAGGAGATGGTCCGCCCTAAAAACTCTTCCACAGGATTTACAGCGGATGATAGGATCGTGAAACTCTTCCACGTGGCCAGAGGCTTCCCAAACCCGTGGATGGGTGATTATCGAGCCGTCTAAGCCAACGATAAGGTCCTTTCGCTCTACGAAGTAGCGCCACCAGGTATCCTTGACGTTCTTCTTCAGCTGGCTGCCTCGAATACCCCAGTCATAGAAGCCAGAAAGCCCGCCGTATTCCTCCGCCGTAGGAAAGGCGATGTTCGTCCGTGCAGCAAATTCTGCAAGCTTCTTTATGTCCATAGAGAGAAACAAGTTGACTCCTGTTTTAAGGAATTTTGGGGGTTATATCTTAGCATGATAGGCATCATGAGGGGCGTTTTCAGGGCGGTAACGGAGTCTCTCAAGATAAAACCTGGTGAAGAGGTGGCGGTAATCACCGATCACAACAAGGAGGAGATTGGTAGGGCTTTTGCCCTAGCGGCGGAGGCCGTGGGTGGCATCGTTACCTTCATAGTCATGAAGCCAACGGGTTATCACGGAGCGGAGCCGCCTAGAGTTGTAGCAGAAGCGATGAAGAGCTCCGACGTTTTCATAGCCCCAACAACGTATTCTCTGACCCATACAAAGGCCAGAGCAGAGGCCACAAAGGCCGGAGCCCGAGGAGCGACACTACCTCTGATAACGGAGGAGGTCATTCGAAGGGCCGTCGACGTGGACTATAAGGAGCTCAAGAGCATCACAGACAGGGTTTATAAGGCGGTAAAGAACGCCCACATCATTAAGGTAACGAACCGCTTCGGAACGCTCCTCAGGATCGACGTGTCGGACCGCCAGTGGATCCTCGACGACGGAGACTACTCCAAACCTGGTAAGTTCGGAAACCTCCCTGCTGGTAGCGTTTATATCGCTCCGAAGGAGAGCAACGTCGAAGGAAAGGTTGTGTTCCATTCATTTAGGGGTCTCGGGGAAGGAATTGTAACGATAAAGGGAGGGAAAGCCATAGAGTTTCGAGGAGAGCTTGGAGAGAAGTTAAAGGCAACGCTGGCTCCACACGGAGAGAATGCATTTGTTGTGGCAGCCTTTGGGATTGGAACAAACCCCAATGCCAAGGTAACGGGGAACCTTTTGGAGGATGAAAAGGCATTAGGTTCGGTCTTCCTTGCATTTGGTAGAAACATCGATATCGGAGGAAAGAACGACGCCCCCGTCCACGAGGAGGTCATAATTTTGGAGCCCACAATTGAGGTGGACGCAAAACCCATCATGGTTAACGGGAAGCTCTTGATATAGCTCAGCAGTTACCCCTTTGACATCACCCTTCAGTCTGGGACGGCTTCATCATCGCCGAGGTTTATAAG
>WAPE01000062.1 GCA_015520865.1 Candidatus Iainarchaeum sp. | reverse complement strand
GGGGGGAGATATCCCATTCTCATCGCCTATCCTGACGGTATGCCCAAGGTTACGGAGGACTTTCTCCTTTCCCATGACAACATTAAAGCCGTCGTCTTCATCGGTCCAGAGCTTGATCCCGTTTTCGGAAAGTTCAGGGAGAAGGTTGGAAACAAAAAGATCACGAGGATCCTCATAAACATCGGTTTTCAAAACATACCGACGAGAAAGAGCGGGGTTCCCTATCCTCTTCCCGTTCTACTCCTTCCGTCGGGTGATGTTAAGATAACCCTCGAGAGCGCTTCCGCCCTTCCAGACGGGAGGGTTTTCCTGCGTTTCAGGAACATTGGAGACGCCGGAGGGTACGCGAGGCTGACCTATATTCGCTTAACCTGCGGAGAACTGACCCTCGAGCCAAATGTGCCGGAGAAGGCCTTCTTCGTGGCCGGCAAAGACAGTACGATCGTGGAGGTAAACGCCGGAGAAACGCTTCCCGACACGGGTTGCAAACTCTACGTTGAAGGTCGGTACGGACCCGATGTTAACCGTTTGATGTTTGATTTCAACGGAACGGTTACCTTTATGCCCGAGAAGATCAACGATAACACCCACGTTACCGTGGAAAGGGTTATGTACTCTCCACGTCTAGAAGCCTTTGTAATCTTTGCCCATAACGACTCATCCAGTCCAGCCTACGTTACACCCTCCCTGTTAGACGTTCTCGTCGATGGGGTTCCCACGAACTTCAAGGGAAGAACCTACCTCGTAAAACCAGGAGAAACGAGGAAGCTCTACGTCAGAGCCGTTCTAACTGACGCCGATTTTATCGACAACCCTGAGGTAAAGGTTATGCTCCGCTACGGGAAGTACCGGAACCTCCCCATCAAGATCTCGGTAGGTACCTACCCCCTCGAGAAGGAGACCCTCACCGACGTGGTTATTGAATTCGTCCAAGAGAACTGGCTCCTTGTTGCAGTCGGACTAGCCTTATTAATCATAATTCTCCTTATCCTACGGAGACGATGAAGCGTAGTTTACCCCTTTTTTACCTACTTCTGGTGGTAAACCTAGCCTTTTCAGCGGAGATCAACGTAACGTCGGGCTATACCTACGAAGTGAATGTCCTTGTCCAGAAGCCGCTGGAGGGGACGACCTGGCTTGGCATTTACGGTTTCTTAAATTCCACTCACTCCAAGCACTCTTGGACCTATTATCTGGGCCCCTTTGCCCAAATAACGAATCTTTCCCCTACTAATGAAGTTCGAGAGGTGGAACTCAACCTCCTAGACACCACAAAGACCCTCGCCTATCCAGACTACAACGAAAACGACTGGTAC
Organism: Candidatus Iainarchaeum sp.; assembly: GCA_015520865.1. Lineage (GTDB taxonomy): Archaea > Iainarchaeota > Iainarchaeia > JAADDC01 > JAADDC01 > WANZ01. The sequence continues at coordinate 1,387 of WAPE01000062.1, read as the reverse complement.
GTTGTTCTTTCCCAGTCGACTGATATCAACCTCTATGATCTAAACTCTACCTGTGAAAAGAACATCGATAACCTGATAGAGGGGAACTTCTGTGCCGATTGTCTGCCTTCCAAAACCTACGAGAAGAATGCACGCATCCTCGTCAACGATAAGAACCTCTGTGCTAGGGAGATCAACCTCTACGATGGGGTTCTTTCCTACCTTCTCGAGTGGAACGGAAAGCCCGTTTATCTAACTCCACTCCATTCTTTCGAACTCAACGGGAATACCTATAACTTTGCTTTCCTTATATCGGCCGATGGAAACGACTTCTACCTTTACCTTACACGGAAGTCCATATATTGCGGTGATGGGGTCTGTGATCCCGGCGAGGAAGGAAACTGCTCCGACTGTGTGAGCTTGACAATAACGGTTAGCCCTACCGTTAGAGAGATCAACGTAAATGAAACGGCTGAGTACAACGTGGTACTGAAAAACACCGGAAGCAACGATCTTACCGTGGAACTAACCCTCCAAAGAATTGCTGGAGACGAGAACGGATATACCTACGATTTAGCCGCTTCAACGACGACGATTGCTTCTAACTCCGAAAAGATTATCCGGCTCGTTATGGGGGCCTCAAAGTCCGGGATTTATACCTTCCGGATCGTGGGAAAAGTGGGAAGCGTAGAGGTTCCTTCCAACAACTTCCAGCTCAAGGTTCTTGCTCCCCCCTCTTCGGAGCAGAACAATCAAGCTCCCTCCGGGGGAGGGGCCGGTGGTGGAGGTGCACCCCCCGAGCAGAACCAAGAGATTACCCCCACGAAGGAGAAGAACGTTATAATCACCCCAAGGGGTTACTACATTTCCTGGCTGGGTTGTATATCCTACCTCCACGTTTTCTCCCCCGATTCTATCACCCTTTATCTCGGTGAGGAAAAGAACGTACCGGTGGTCGTTCAAAATGCCGGAACCTGTGACGAAGAGATCAACTTCTTCATCCTCGGAGTCGACAACAACTTCTACGTCATTCCCGAAACGAGCTTCTCCCTCAAGAAGCACCAGTCAAAAACGATGGACATCACCTTCAAGGGCGTGAAACCGGGTGTTTACGACGTAACCTTTGTGGCAAAGGGCTACTACGAATCCCGCAGGAAGATGACCCTCATAGTAAAGGGCGAGGCAAAGGAAGCACGGCACTGTAAATCCAACGTCCTCCTTATGGCTCCTGATGTGGTGGAGATCGTAGAAGGAGAGGAGTTTAACAACGTCTTGGAGGTGGACAACGAGGGTACCTGTATCGAAGAGGTGAGTATATCCCTCACGAAGAAGGTGGGTGGAGCCACCGTGATTATCGACAGAAGGAGTTTGAAGCTTCCTTCGGGAGAACGATTCTACTATAAGCCCC
>WAPE01000061.1 GCA_015520865.1 Candidatus Iainarchaeum sp. | reverse complement strand
TACAGCAGACCAGTACTACTTCTTTAAGCACACCGAGTGGGCCCAAAGGAACTACAAGGGAGAGTACATCTTTCTCGAGCACATCCCCGCCGAAGAAGAGAGACGAATCGTGCCTGATTGGCCACAAATGTGTATCAACTCTCCATTTATTGATGTAATAAAGGAAGAGGTGCAGGAAGCTATTTCTTTAGGGGCAGATATGGTGTTCTTTGACTCATTTCGCTATCAGCCCGATATCGAGAGGGCGTGTTTCTGCGAACACTGCAGGAAGAAGTTCAAGGAAGATACGGGCTACGATATGATCACTGAACCGCTCTGGCACGACTCCCGTTGGAGGACCCAGTGGGAATGGCGCTACGATACGGTAGTAGAACGACTTTTAGAGCTGAAGGAGGTAGCCAAGGATATTCCTGTCATGTATAACGCTCATCCGGCTGGTTGGAGCGGAAGGGCCAATAGGATTGCCGAGAGGGCACGGGCCGCGGTGGACTTCATCTTCGCTGAAGCTTCGGAAACGGACCACCAGCCTCCCGGGTTTATCTCGGAGATCGTGAAGCTAGCAAGGGCCCTTTCCAAGAAGCCTGTCGCCGCTTCGCGGAACTACTTCCATATGTACCGAACGACGGCGCCGACAACGGCTGTTGCCATCCGTCAGGGACTCCGAGAGTCTATGATCGCCGGTGGGAACCTTTGGATCCTCTTCTTCGGCAACGAGTTCTACCACAACGGTATAAGGGTGCCCGACATCAAGGAAGTCTTCCGCGAGCATGACATCTTAGAAGAGTACCTTACCGCCGAGCCCTACCGATACGTCGGCATCCTCTTTTCCGGAAGCACAATGGATCATTACGGTAGAGAACATCCCTACGGCTACGTGGATGAGGTTAGAGGCTTCTACTACGCCCTGATGCACTCTCACTACCCTGTTCAGTTTATTTCGGAGCAGGATGCCTACGAGGTAAGGGATTACCCAATCGTTATTCTTCCGAATAATGTGTGTGTCTCGAGGCTCCTGGAGAGGGAGACCCGTGCCTACGTCCAGGAAGGAGGCAACGTCATTTCTACATTTCTTACCTCTGCTTGGCCGGAGTGTATAAAGGAGCATGCCCTCACCCTTTCCGATGTTTTTGGAGTAAGACTGAAGGGATTATTGAGGGTTCCCTGGAGTTACGTGACGATTCCTGAATGGGGGATAGATTACCCCGTTGTTCTTGGTGACATGGACTACAGCTTCCGGAAGAGAAGGACGGAATATAGGATGGCCTGGCATACGATGATAGAAAACGAAGCAAGGGGACTCGGCAAGGTAGGCTTTATATCCCAGTGGAGTGGACCGGAGTACACGTTGGGGAGATCTCCGCCGCCCCTTGGTGTGTTCATGGACATGCCCTTTGTCGTCGAAAATACCTACGGCGAAGGTAGGAGCATCTACTTTACCGGGCAGGTTGGGAGGCATTACTGGAGGGTGGGTCTTCCCGTTTTCAGGAAAATGATCCTCAAGGCTGTCGAGGAGCTCGTTGGAAGGCCTCCCATCTTTGTAGAAGGGCCAGAAACGTTGCAGGTAGAGTACTACCGCGACGGAGAACGATGGATCATTCATCTACTAAACCACTCCTACAACCAGAGGATCCCAACGACCTCTATCGGTTCGTCGAAGCAACCACTACCTCCCTTTTCCTCGACAGGTACCGTCCATCCAATAAGGGAGGTCATTCCCGTAGAAGCGACGGTGAAGCTACCCCAAGGGAAGTGGAGGGTCACGCTACCATTGATGGATAAAACCGACGTAGCTGAGGGAGAGTACAGGGTGGGTGTTAAGGAGTATGAGGTTGTTGTGCTGGATCCCCTCTGATTTTTAACGGTTGGGAAGAAAAAGATCTTTCGATGGGGGAAGAACTTGGCGTAACTGCAAAGAAGAGCGAAAACTTTTCCCAGTGGTACCTCGATGTTGTTAGGAAGGGTGGCTTTGTTGATCAGAGGACCCCGGTTAAAGGCTGTGACGTCTTTATGCCATGGGGTTATGGTATATGGGAGGAAATACGAGCGATAGCGGACCCAATGTTCAAGGAGAGGGGAGTCAAGAACGCGTACTTTCCTCTATTCATTCCAAAGTCGCTCCTCGAGAAGGAGGCAAAGCACTTCGAGGGTTTTGTTCCTGAGGTGGCCTGGGTAACCCGTGGAGGAGATGAGGAGCTCGAGGAATGGTTAGCGATACGTCCAACCTCCGAAACGATCATGTATTACACGTTTTCCAGGTGGATCTCTTCCTATAGGGATCTTCCGCTCCGAATCAATCAATGGGTAAACATCGTTCGCTGGGAAACAAAGGCTACCCGGCCCTTCCTTCGGACCCGTGAATTCCTCTGGCAGGAGGGCCACACGGTCCATGCGACCTGGGAAGATGCCAAAAAGGAAGTGGACGAAATGATAGATGTTTATTCTAGGATTTTCCGCGATTACTTAGCTTTGTCCTTCCTGATCCTCAAGCGGACGGAGAACGACAAGTTTGCAGGGGCAGACTTCACGGTAGCCTTCGATACCTTCGTTCCCGAGGCCGGCAGGATCCTCCAGATAGGAACGGTCCACCACCTAGGCCAAAACTTCTCAAAACCCTTTGAGATTACCTTCAAGGACAAGGATCAAAGGGTGAAGTATGCCTACCAGACGTCTTGGGGCTTTTCGACGAGGCTCGTAGGTGCCATTATAGCTCTCCACGGTGACGATAAGGGTGCAATCATCCCCCCGGCCGTTGCACCTACCCAGGTCGTCATCATCCCTATTCCGTTTAAGGGAAGAGAAAGGGAGGTTGTGGAGGCCACCAGGAAGATAAAGGAGGGCCTCGAGGATTTGGGTCTTCGTGTGGAGCTCGACGACAGGGAGCAGTACACACCTGGCTGGAAGTTCAACGAGTGGGAACTCAAGGGTGTTCCGTTAAGGATAGAGGTCGGTCCAAAGGATGTAGAAAAGGGAGGGTTTACCGTCGTTCGCAGGGATACAGGAGAGAAATCCTTCGAAACGGATGTCAACGTAGTTCCAGAGATCCTGCAAGATATTCAGGAGAACCTCAGAGAAAGGGCCGAAAAGAAGCTTGAGGAAAGCATTGTTACCGTAGAAGATCTCGAAGGGGTCAGAAAGGTCGTTGAAGAGGGAAAGATTGCCCGGACGTACTGGTGCGGAAGGGACGAGTGTGAATTTGGAGTAAAGGAGGAAACCGGGGCAGAGATACGCGGAACTCGCTACGATGTGGATGAGAGCGAGGAGGCGAAGGGTAAGAAATGCTTTTTCTGCGGAAGGGAAGCCAAGTACGTTGTTTATATAGCCAAGAGCTGGTAATCCGTTTACAGGTCACCTCCTTCTTTAGTAAGGAACCTTATTGATAATGCGCCGGCCGGGATTCGAACCCGGGTCGTCGGCGTGGGGGGCCGACGTGCTGCCAGGCTACACCACCGGCGCCCAAAGATCATTCTTCCGGTAGGGTTTTTAAGCTGGTTAACCTTCCTTACGGCAACGTGTTATGTAGAAACCTCTTGGGTAGGATCCTGAACGTCAAGGTTAAGAAGCTCCTAGGAGATCTAGAAACGTGTCGGTCGCCTTTATTCTCCATGGTGTTCATGGAGGAGGAAAGACCTTCGTTTCTAGACCCATTGCTGAGGATTTAGGGGCAAAATTCGTCGTTACCGATGCCGCGGAAAGGTTTCCGGAGGTCCTGAACTTTCAACCCGATCTTCGCCAGTACGTTTACTCGTACAATGCTTTGGGCGGCTACTCCTATGCCCTGGGGCTTGCAGAGAAGGGATCTATCGTGTTTCTCGACTTCGGGCCGCTTCACTCAATCCCGTACATCAAGTGGTTTTTAGGAGAGAAAAGCAAGCCCTGGATAGACTTCGTAACGGAAAACGAAAGGCGGGTCAGGGAAAAATCAAGGGTAAAGATCGTTAATATTTTCTTTGTCGTTGAAAAAGACCACAACCTTGTTTTGGAAAGGATACGGCGCCGAGCTAGGCCCGGTTTCGTCAACGAGGAAACAAATCCGGATTATCTGC
>WAPE01000060.1 GCA_015520865.1 Candidatus Iainarchaeum sp. | reverse complement strand
TGTTTCACCCTTCTTCCTTCCGGTGGAGGGAGGGCTTGAAAGACACGTATACCATGTTTCACTTGAGCTATTAAACAGAGGGCACGAGGTAGTAGTTTTTACATCAAACATAGATCGAAAGGGCAGAAAACTGCCTTTGCATGAGACATTAGACGGTATAGAGGTTAGGAGGTTCCCTGTATGGCTTAGAATAGGAGAATTCGGTACATTCTGGCCCACATTCATGAAGCACGTCAAAGACTTCGACGTGGTACACCTCCATAACTACAGGCACCCCCATGCACTACTCGGGGCCCTGGTGGCAAAGTACCGAAGAATACCCAACATCTTGACTACACACGCACCGTTTCACCCACCAGGGTCAAGGAAAAACAATTGACGGAATTCTTGGTAAAGTTCTACGACAAAACATTTGGAACCATAGAAAAAGCTCTACACGACAAAATTATTATCATAAACAAGTGAAAAACATAGAAGAGGGGATAAAGATTGTCTCTTTCCTTAAAGAAGAGATTCCGGACATAACGTACAGGGTAGTAGGACCGGTAAATAATGAAAGTTATTTTAACAGACTTAGAACACTAGTAAAGAAACTAAATCTCGAGGAAAACATAGAATTCTTGGGACGAAAAACAGGAAAAGAACTGAACACACTCGTAGCGTCTTCTTGGGCCTTTTTGCTACCCTCTATCTACGAACCAGCTGGCCTTGTGGTGTCCGAATCGCTCGCCCTCGGGACCCCCGTCGTCGCGAGGAGAAGCCCTGGCCCGGAGACGATAAGAGATATATCTGAGGCTGGAGAATGCATACGGTTGTACGAGAATACCCAGATAGCCGTAGACGAGGTCCTCGACGTCTTTTCCCGGTATAGAAAACTTGTGAAAAGGTGCAAAGATGCTGCAGTAAAACTCACGTGGAAGGAGATAGTCGACAGGATAGAAGCTATCTATACGGACGTTTTACGATAGACACCGATGTATACCATTCCAAATAGCTCATTCGTAGGTAGATCCAAGCAAAACGGCGGAAGATAGAAACAGTTATACGTTTTCTCGACTAGTCTAAGTGATGTATTATCCCTTATCCATCTGTTCATTAGCAACGAATTAAACGGAAATACATGACCAGTTTGCCTATAGCTCTTGTCACTGAATCCGAATGGTCTTCCAAGCACCAAGTACAGTATTCTCGAATAGATATTTCTCACATTCGGAGTAGTCAGTATAAAGATCCCGCCTGGTCTTAGAATTCTCTCAACCTCTGTAATAAAACCAAAAGGATTCGTGAGGTGCTCTATCGTTTCTACAGACACCACAGCATCGAACTCTCCATCATCGAAGGGTAAAGAATTGTTTGCATCCAGCCTCACAACGGTGATATCTTTTGGTTTAAACTGGTTCGTATCGATATCGGCGGCAACTACCTTATATCCGCTCTCTTTTAGTCTAACACTAAGTGCTCCTTCCCCAGCAGCTATATCAAGGATCTTCGAACCACGAGCAACGTACTTTTTTACCATTAAAAGAGCTTTTTCATGAACGTATGGCGCAGCGTTGGCTTTGATGTCCACAACGTCTATGAGAGGGAGAAGAAATAAAACGATTCTTTCGTTGCTTAAGTTAGGATGGAAGAAAGATCGGTTGTTTTAATCGTCCTGGATTCTCTCCGAAAAGACTACGGAGACAAATATATTTGGCCCGTACTCAAAAAGTACGGGTTCGTAAAGTTTGACAATGCTGTTTCCACCGCTACTTGGACAGTACCCTCTCACGCATCGATGTTTACAGGGCTGTATCCATTCCAGCATAGAGTACATCCCACCGAGTCGGTTCCCATCTCCCTCGTTAGGTTTAAACCGACGGACAAGTATCTTTTAAACCAAATTAAAAGAAACACCGTTCTTATCACAGCAAACTCCTTAGTAACACCTCTGATGGGCTTTAGGGGTTTCGACGTTGTAAAAGAGTTAGAAAACGGTTTCTTTATGGATCCCATAAAGATGCTTCTATCAGAAAAAGAAGTACAAAGAGTAAAGCGCTTATTAGAAGAGAGGGGGCTTCGGTACTCTCATCCCATTAGGAAGTTTCTGTACCTGATAAAGGTGGGGGAAATTTCAACAGCGACTAGGCTAGTGTTGCGCGAGACGATGAAATTCGTGCGCGGGACAAGTTTCGTGCTTACACATCCGAATTGGCCGTTAGAGAAGGGAGTAACCCAGGCAATAAACTGGCTGCAGGCGAGAAAACTCCAGCAACCATTCTTCCTGTTCATGAACCTTATGGAGATGCACGAGCCCTACGAGAAAACTTTCTACACAGACGCGTATATAACAAAAATAGTAAGGGGTGACGTAGACGAAGAACGCTGGAAGACAGGCTATGAGAGGGCAGCTATTTACCTTTCTAAGAAGCTAGACAGGCTTCTAAGTATATTACACTCGAACTATGACAATCTGTTAATCATAGTAACTGCAGATCATGGGCAACTCCTTGGAGAAAACGGGCTTTGGAGTCATGGTAGATTTTTACACCCGATATTACTCCGTGTTCCTTTATACATAAGGTTTCCGGAAAACCCAGAAGAGTTATGGACATCGACAAAGGATGGTTTCGTATCTCTCAGGAAAATATACGACATTGTTCTTACGGGAAGACCACCAAAACCTGAACCTCTAGTCATCTCGGAACTTTATGCATGCCAGACAAGCAAATCCATCCATGAGCCGTGTCACAAAGTAGGCGTATTTTACAACGGAAATGGAGAAGAGAGGTTCTGTGTTGTCGATATGAAGGACAAAAGATCAGATTGTCCCCCCGAGGTAAAAAAGAAGGTAAAGCTCCTGATCATAGGAAGTAGGATACGAAAAAACCTGATAAGAAAATAGCGTTAAGCACTTGCTATCTTTACCCTCACCTTCACCTTTTAACTCCGAAGTACTTCAACACCGTGGGAGTAAAATCATATATGCTCGTAAACACTTCCTTACTGTTGTCTTGACCGGGGAGGTGCAAGGAAAACACCCCGATCTCGGAGTGAACTGCGTCGTCAGGTCCCGTGTCGTTCTCCCTCTGGTATGGGGTGTCGTAGCCGACGGTGCCTATGGCCCTCCACCGGAGGCTGTCAAAGTACACCATCAGGTCAGGTGCATCACCCCTAACAATAGGATAAATCTGTTCCGGGAAGTACACCCTGTTTTCCCACTTCTCTCCATTTGGTCCACGAATGGTTCTGAAGACCTCCGCTATCTCTTCCCTACGTTCCTCGTACCTGTCCTGGGGGATCACTCCTTTTGGTTCCCGCCCTTCCATATTCAGGAAGACGCGGGAGTAGTAGCCTCCCCAAGCCCAGACTTCACTTCTCTCCCAATCAATTGGTAGGTCTCCCAACCTCGTCACCTTCTCCACCGGATGTTTAAGCTTCAACAGCCCCTCTTCGATAAGCCACTGGTTGACGGCAAAGGCCCCGTCCATCCGCTGAATTCCGTGATCCGAGACAATGGACACGGCCACCTCATCGAGATCAATTAGCTCCAACAGCTCGCCGATCTTCTTGTCCAAGAGCTTGTAGTAGTCCGGAATAACCGATGAGTATTTACCTGGCTCGTAAAGATGGTGTTTCTCATCAAAGTACCTCCAGAACGCGTGATGTATCCTATCCAGCCCTATTTCTACAAAATGGAAGTAGTTCCACTCTTTCTCGGTAAGGAGGTATTTTATCACTTCAAAACGCTTCTCGGTCATTTCCCAGACGCCCTCTTTTATGGCGTCCTTGTCCTCTCTCCGGAAAGGGACATCAAAGATATACTCTCCGACCAGCCGTTCAACCTCCCTCTTCAGTTCTGGAGGATGTGTATAGTTAACGGAAGTATCAGGCGTTATGAAGCCGGAGATGAGATAGCCCCTTATCTTGGGAGGAGGATAGGTAGGAGGTAGCCCTACAACTACGGAAGAAAGTCCCTTTTCTCCCAAGTAGTCCCAGACCTTCTTCACATGGGAGAAACTTCTGGAGTTAGCAATGTAAATATCGTTGTACGTTCCTCTCTTCCTGTGGCGGAAGCCATAAACCC
>WAPE01000059.1 GCA_015520865.1 Candidatus Iainarchaeum sp. | reverse complement strand
TCAGAGATGAAGAAACTCATGGAGCAGCTCGAGAAAGAGGGACAGATCGTAGAAACCGTTCCTGCAGATGCTTCTATCGTGGAAAAGGTAAACCGTCTCTGGAACGCCGTGCTATCCCACCTATAACTTTAATAACTAGGCCTCAATTACCAAGATGCTGTTCGCTATCCACAGGGGAGGCGGCGCCGGCCCCCTTCAGAATACCCTTGAAGGGATCGAAAGGGCTATTTTGGCCGGCGCCGATGTCGTGGAGGTGGATGTCCACTTTTCTTCCGAGGGAATACCAGTTCTCCATCACGATCGGTGGATAAACGGAAAGAACATCTACGATTATACCTTTAAAGAGCTAAAGCGAGCGGGTTTAAATTCCCTAGAAGAGGCCCTCGATAAATTCAACGTAACGTTTTACGTAGATCTCAAAGAGGAGCCTACAGAACGTTTTATCGAAATCATAGAGGGACATAACGTTATTATCGGATCATTCAACGGCCTCGTTTTAAAAGACCTAAAGGAAAGAGGTTTTCGCACATCTATAATCCTTTCCACGGTTGTTCCGCCGGAACAGGTGGATTTACTGGCTCGATCGGTGGATGCTGACTTCGTGAACCTTGGTTGGGAGCATCACATGCCGAAGAACTACCTTGAACTTCTAAAAAAGATAAAGACGCCTATTATTTCCTGGACGGAGAACAACGAACCTGTTTTTCGGAGCCTTATGGACGTCGTAGACATCCTTATGACCGATCGAATCGATCTCTTGAAGAAGTATGCCTCCGACAGAAAGGAGCAAAAACTCTCCTGAGAAAGGTAGATAATATGGCGGAGCTGAAGATAGAGGTTCTGGACTTCGGAACACCCGATTATGAGGTGATCATAGGTCAGGGGAACTTTACGATAAAAACAATCGAGGACCTCTACGACACAGTCTACTCTTCGGTCCCCAACGCAAGGTTTGGTGCCGCCATGAACGAGGCCAAGCCACGAGTCGTTCGTGTTACAGGTACGGATGAGGAGCTTAAGAAGATAGCAGCGGAGATAGCCCTCAAAATCGGTGCTGGTCATGTCTTTGTTGTTGTTCTTCGAGGTTCGTTCCCCATCCACGTTCTGAACGCCATAAAGAGCCTTCCGACCGTGGCTACAGTCTATCTAGCCACCTCCAACCCGTTCCAGGTGATAGTGGCGGAGACCACCCTTGGCAGGGCAGTCCTAGGAGTAGTGGACGGGTCTGCAGTTGACCATGTTGAGAGCGAAGAGGAAAAGAAGCAAAGAAAGGAGCTTGTGAGGAAGTTTGGCTACTTCGGTGATTAGATGCCCCTTCTTCTTTCTTCCTGGGAGATAGAAGCCATCCTTAAGGGAGAGACTCGCCTCTCCTTTGACCTCGGTGTTACGTACGACGAGTACGAGGTCGTCCAGAAGGGTAGTGTCATTTGTGTTGAGAGCGTCTTCTGTATGCCTATTTCCGTGCTGAAGCGGGCTTCACGGAGAACCGGGAGGGTTTACGAACTCCTCCAAAAGGAAGACCGTTACTTTCTCCGTCACGTGGCTATCCGAGACCGACGTTTTTACCAGCTCGTTCAGCCTGAGAGGGGAAAACCAACGACGATCGAGATCGACGGTATCCATATGCATAGGATCAAGGGCATGGATCCCTACACAGATGCCAGACTAAAGGTGAGGACCCTTTCGGTAAAGCGGGGTATGGCAGCTTGGGATACGTGTGGCGGCCTTGGATACACGACTATTTTCCTTCTTCGAAGTGGAGCACAGGTCTTAACTACAGAAAAAGATCCGAACGTTCTGAAACTAGCTAGGATAAACCCTTGGAGTCGTGAGATGTGGAGGGCCGATGTTCGAAATGCCAACGCTTTTTACTTCGCGAAGAAACTTCCTGACGAAAGTTTTCACAGGGTCCTCCACGATCCCCCACGGTTCTCTTTGGCCGGCGAGCTCTATTCATTGGAGTTCTACCGAGAGCTCTTTCGAGTTTTGAAGCCAGGAGGAGCCCTCTATCATTATACCGGTTCCCCGGGGCGAAAAAGAGGCAAGGACATTCAAAGGGGTGTAATTCGAAGGCTTCTTCAGGCGGGATTTAGGTATGTCCGCCGTGAACCAAGAACGGAAGGTGTTATCGCCTTCAAGGAGTAAGATTGATCTCCGCGATCGCGTTTCTTATCTTGTAGTATGCCGTGTTTACCTCTTTCCCGAGATGCTTCGCTGTGAAGGTGGCGGTTGACGTAAGGGAGCTGATAACGATGAGAACGAGGAGCACTACACCTCCTAGCAGGAGAATATACTCGAAAACGCCCTGGGACCTCATGTTTTTAATAACGGAGCTTTCTGTTAAAAACCATGAAGGTTCTGCTGCTCCACGCAGACTATATAGAGTGGAAACCCACGACGCCGGCCCTCCGATCCGCCGAACCAACCACAAAGGACTGGGTAAGGGTAGAAGAGCCTCTTGTCGTTATGGTTTCTGTAGAAAAGGGAGACGATGAATCTAAGATACCGAAGGTGATTGCCGACGTCGAAGAGCAGTTCAACCGGGTAAAACCGAAAGCTATCGTCGTCTATCCTTGGGTTCACCTATCCCAAAACCCTTCTAAGCCCCACAAGGCACTTATCCTCATAAGGAAGCTTGCAGAAGAACTTGAGAAGGAGGGTTTCGAGGTCTACCGTGCCCCCTTCGGCTGGTACAAAGCGTTCAGAATCAGCGTGAAGGGACACCCGCTGGCGGAGCTGAGTAGGAGCTTCTAGTGACGTATAATTAAGCTCCGATCACTCTCCAACCATCTTGATCTCGATCTTCACCTTATCAGGTATGGGTATCCTCAGGAGTGCCTTCATGACCCTGTCGTCGGCGGGAATCTCGAGTATCCTCTTGTGGATTCTCATTTCCCAGTGTTGATACGTTTCTGATCCCTGACCATCGGGAGAATACCTTACCGCAATTTTCAGCCTCTTCGTGGGTAGAGGAATGGGACCAGAAACCTTCACACCCATTCTTTTGGCTGTCTCGACGATCATACCGACGGTCTGGTCTAATACCTTGTAGTCCGTCGACCAGAGCTTTATCCGGGCCTTCATGAACATCACCTCAAAGATAAATGAAGGAAGGAGGTCACTTCTGCCTGGGAACGACCTCCTTGACGATACCTACTGCTATCGTCTTGCTCATATCCCTGACTGCGAACCTTCCGAGTGCCGGGAAGTCCTGGAACCTCTCTACTACAGTGGGTTTTGTTGGCACGATCTCTACGAGGGCTGCGTCACCGGTCTTGAGGAACTGTGGATTTTCTTCGACGACCTGGCCCGTCTTGGGATCCATCTTCTTTAGTAGCTTGTCGAAGGTACAGGCTACCTGGGCTGTGTGGATGTGGAAGACCGGCGTATATCCCGCCGTGATTGCCGTCGGGTGGTACAGAACGATCACCTGTGCTGTGAACCTCTCTGCAACCGTTGGTGGGTTGTCTACATGGCCTACCACGTCACCCCTCTTGACATCGTCCTTACCGATGCCCTTTACGTTGAAACCGATGTTGTCACCGGGCCTTGCCTCATTTAGTGGCTGGTGGTGCATCTCGATGGACTTCACTTCGCCCGTTAGCCCGATGGGCTGGACGATGATCTTGTCACCGGGCCTTAGTACACCAGACTCGACCCTACCCGTAAGCACCGTACCGACACCCTTGATGGAGAGCGCCTTCTCGATGGGGATCCTCAAGGGCTTGTCGATTGGCCTCGGAGGCTCTTCTAGGAGATCAAAGGCCTCTACGAGGGTGGGACCGTTGTACCAGGGCATGTTCTCGGACTTCTTGACTACGTTGTCTCCCTTGAGGGCAGAACCAGGAATAATCGCCTTGATCTGCTCTGGCTTGTATCCGATCCCCTGGAGGAACTTCAGGAGCTCTTCCCTGAGCTTCTCGAACTTCTCCTTGTCATAGTTTACCATGTCCATCTTGTTGACGAAGACAATGATCTGGTTGATTCCCAGCGTCTTTGCTAGAATCGCGTGCTCCCTAGTCTGGGGCATGATACCTTCGGGAGCGGCCACTACTAGAACTGCTGCGTCTGCCTGGGACGCACCCGTAATCATGTTCTTGACGAAGTCCTGGTGTCCGGGGGCGTCAATGATGGTGAAGTAGTACTTCTTCGTTTCGAAGTCCCTGTAGGCGATATCAATCGTAATACCTCTTTCTCTTTCTTCCTTGAGTTTGTCCATGACGTAGGCGAACTCGAAACCGACCTTACCCTTTTCCTCCGCCTCTTTCCTGTACTCCTCGAGGGTCCTCTCGTCGATCAATCCTAGGTCGTAAAAAAGCCTACCAATGGTGGTAGACTTACCGTGGTCTACGTGACCGATAAATACCAAGTTTAGGTGGGGTTTCTCCCTTGCCATCCTATTCACCTCCTTTATTCGAGGAAGTCTTCCGGTTTGGGCGGTTCAGGGGACTCACCCTTCCGGGTTCTAACTTCCTTGACTATCTCATCCTGAAGTTCACGCGGAACCCGCTCATATCCAGCGAATTCATACGTCCATATGGCCCTTCCTTGAGTAGCAGATCTGAGGGCTGCGGAGAATCCTATCATTTCCCTTACAGGGACCTTAGCCTTTATGATGACGGATTCTCCCTCGCTTCGAATCTCTTCGATCTGGGCCCTTCTCATCTGGAGCTCCTTGTTAACATCGCCCATGTACTCCTGCGGTACCGTTATGTAGACGTACTGCTTGGGCTCCCAGAGGAACGGGTCCGCCTTGAGCATGGCGGCGTAGATACCCCTCTTTACCGCTGGAATTACCTGGGCAGGTCCTCTGTGGACGGCATCCTCGTGGAGAACCGCGTCGTCGAGGACTACCTTGACACCCATGACCTTTTCCCTTGCCAACGGCCCATCGTCCATGGCTTCCATGAAGGCCTGGATGATGAGTTCCTTCGTTTCGTGGAGGTACTGGACACCCCTTGTTCTGTCGACAAGAACATTGCCGTTGTAGACTGCCCAGACGTTCTTGGCATCCTCGGGGTCCATTCCAGCAGCTACTAGTTTGTCTACGTGCTGCTTCTCCTTGTACTTACCCTGTGGGATTTCGCCTTCTAGAATCGCCTTCAGGACGCCCTCCTCGAGGGGTTCCACGTGAAGATAAAACTTGTTGTGACGGTTGGGAGACTTTGCCTCGACAACCTCGGACTTCTTACCAACACCCTCCCTGTAAACGACGGTGGGCGGACTCATATTGACAGGGATCCCGTAGTCGTGCTCTATCCTGTATTTTATGATCTCCAAGTGGAGCTCTCCCATTCCGGATACGATGTACTCGCCGGTTTCCTGATTCATCTCCACCCTTACGCTGGGGTCCTCCTTCATGATCTTTCTAAGAACCTCTCCGAGCTTTGCGATGTCCTTCATGTTTTTGGCCTCTACGGCAGCAGAGATAACAGGTTCAAGGTTCGTCTTGAAGGACTCAAAGGGTGGGATGGGTTCTTCGGCGAGGGTTTCGCCGGCCCAGATGTCCTTCAGTCCCACTATGGCGGCGATGTTACCGGCGGGGATCTCTTCTACCCTCAGCCTGTGGGGACCCATATAGATGGAGATCTGCTGGATCGTTGCTTCTGTCTTGTTTCCTATCATGTGGACCTTCATACCCTTCCGGAGGGTTCCAGAGAAAACTCTTCCGGTGGCTACCTCACCTGCGTGGGGATCAACGCTCACGTCTGTTACTACCATAACGAGCTTCCCGTTAGGATCGCAGTTGAGCATGGCCTGACCCACATCTGAGTTGATGTCGCCGGGCCAGAGGTGCGGAATCCTGTACCTCTGGGCTGTCTTGGGATCGGGAAGGTGCTGAATGACCATCCGGATAACAACGTCGTAAAGTGGCGACTTCTTTGCCAATTCCTTCTGCTTGTCTGCCTTAAGGTATTCGTAAACGTCCTTGAAGGTGACGCCAGAGATCTTAGAGTAGGGAACGGAAAGGGCCCAGTTGTGATAAGCCGAACCAAAGGCTACGCTACCGTTGTTTACGCTTACCTGCCACTTGTCTCGGAACTCTTCAGGAGCGTACTTGTAGATGAGGTTGTTTACGTCGTTTATGATCTTTACAAACCTCTCCTGCATGGCTTGGGGTTCTAACTGAAGCTCATTGATGAGACGATCGACCTTATTGATGAAAAGGACCGGCTTTACCCTCTCTTTGAGGGCCATTCGAAGAACCGTTTCTGTCTGGGGCATAACACCTTCGACGGCGTCTACGACGAGAATAACACCGTCGACTGCCCTCATGGCCCTAACAACTTCACCTGCAAAGTCTACGTGACCGGGGGTATCTATGATGTTGACGAGGTAGTCCTTTCCCTCTAGCGGATAAACGATGGATATGTTTGCCGCCATGATTGTTATTCCTCTCTCCCTTTCGGGTTCATAGAAGTCTAACATGAGCTGTTTGCCAGCTAACTCTTCGCTCATGAGCCCGCTGGCAGCAATGAGGTTATCGGTGAGCGTGGTCTTTCCGTGGTCAATGTGTGCCACTATACCGATGTTTCGGATTCTTTCCCTTTCCTTCATCACCTTCTGCATTCTCTCTACAAGCTCTTCCAACTTACCCATACCATCACCTCGACGCCCTTGCTATCCTTTCGTTCTCTTCCCTTCTAGAGATTGCAAAGCTCTGTGGATCGTTCTGGGATGCGAGTATGAGTTCGTCGGCCAGTGCTTCCCAAACGGGTGTTTTATTGTTGAAAGACTTGTAAAAAGCTGCCAATGCGATATTTTTCAACGCCACATCGAGCCTCTTCAGGGGAGAAACATCCACGGCAACAGGGATGATAACACCACCCATCTGGACCCTCACGACGTCCTCTCTGGGCCCTGCATTGATTACTGCATCGACAAGGACCTGAATGGGATTCTTCTTCGTTTTCTGCTCTACGATCTCGAAGGCCTTTTCTACGATTTTCATTGCAAGGAGCTTCTTGCCTGTAGCTCCCCTACCCCGTATAAACCTTCCTGCTACTTTTCTAGAGCCCTGACCGCTCCTCATAAGCTTATTTATGAGGCGTTCTACTATGCAAATGTTCCTTCGACCGAAGCGGTGCTTCGCATACCTACCGTGGGTATGGGGAATGATCATACAGTTGAGGTTGATATAGGGGGCCAACGAGACGTCCTTTACGACGACGCCTTCTGTGCTCCACCGCCCAAAAACCCTTATGTCGTCCATTTCCATCATCTCCTGGGCTTCTCCTTCCTCCCGGTCCTCAACATCTCGAGAGAAATACCATTTACCATCGTTACCTTGAACTTGATACCCCACATGGAACCAATGGGACCCCTCTGGGATCCACCGAGGGATTCAATAATAACCTCGTCGTGTTCATCCACGAACTTGATGGCATTGTTTCGGGGTACGTGGGCGGTAACCTCCCTTCCGTTCTTTATAATCTGAACTCTAACGGCTTTTATAAGACCAGAGTGAGGCTGTTTCTGCTCTACCTCACGCTTTTCGAGTACTATAGCCCTTGCCATGGGCGCTCCTTCGAGGGGGTCGTATTTCTTCAGCCAGTTGAAGAGCTTGTACTTCCTGTAGTGTCTATCCTTTTTCCTCCACTTCTTTCTGTCCTTGATGAGCTTCGCCGCTGCAAACTCACCCCTTGCCATTACATCACCACCACGTTATCGATGTTGAAGTAGCGCTTTGCCAGGGTCTTGGCAATCTTCATCTTCGCCTCTATCCGGCGCTCAAATACCCTCCTACTCTCCTTATCCATGTGTATTCGGGCGATCTTCTTCCCGTTCTTGTCTATCACGTTTACGGCTAAGATATGTGCAGGATGGAAAATGTTTTTAAGGAATCTTACGGGGTCGTCGGCGTAGCCGATTACCTCTACCCTCCTGCCGAGGAGGTTTTGCAACTTTTTGACGTTCTGACCACCCTTTCCTACCGCTTTCCCTACGAGGTTTTCATCTACGACAAAAACCGCATTACGATTGTCGAAAATGCAGTCCTTGGCAAGGACCCCCGTTACTGATTCAAACGCAGCTATGAGCCTTATCTGATCCGTCGTAAGCCTCACGATTCGACCTCCTTGGCCAGCTCTAGTATGCTTGAATCCCCTGGATCATCCACGGATATGACTGAAACAAAGTGCGGACGTCCAGCAACTTCACCGAGATCGAGGGAGCCTCCTTTGAAGGTATAAACGGGAACGTTAGCAATCTTTGCGAGGTGTTCGATTCTCATCTTTATGCGTTGGGGCACCCTCTCGGCGATGATGATGAGCTTTGACTTTCCGTTGAGGAGGGACTTCTCAACGCTCCTGAAACCAATCTTTACATCTCCCGTCTGCATGGCTCGCCTCAACTGGAATGATAGGTCCATGGGATCACCCTAGCTTCATCTTGAGCTTTACCCTTCCTGTTCCTGCCTTTATAGGTAGGCCAACGATTAGATTCTCTACGATACCCTTTAAATAATCCACCTCGTTCCAAACGCTGGCCTCTACGAGGTGCTTATTGGTTTCTTCGAAGGCGGCCCTTGCCAGAACTGAACCCTTCCTCCCTGCTATACCAGTTCTTCCTATAGGTGTGATTACTCCCCTTGCTGTCATCGCATCGGCGACTAGTGCAAGGTGGCGCTTGTCCACGAGGAGGTTTGCCCCCATATAGGCCTTAAAGAGCTCCTCGATGATGAGGTAACGGGCTGCCTCTATACCCAGAACCTCTGCAACCTCGTGGATGTTGTTTGAGTAGGTTCTCGTGTGGTCAACTTCTTTCTTCTTGAGGATCGCCTTCAGGTTCGTCCCGGAGGTTGTTATAATGAACTCATCGCCCTCTTTCTTCACAAGGGCCCTCTTTATCCCCTTAACTCCGGAGATCTGAAGCCTTTCAAGGGATTGGGAGAGTTTCCGGATCTTCATAAGGCTCATGTCCTTCGGAAGCTTGATGGTATAAACGAGCTTCTTTTCGTCGAAGTCTCCCTTTATCTTCGCTTCTAGCTTTTTGAGGACAGCCTTTAGGTCTACATCTCTTCTTTTAATCTCCTTTTCGTTGAAAATGATCTTTATCGTCTTCTTCACGAAATCTTCCTTTACCACGGCGATGTCCTGGATCGTGATCTCTTCCAGACTCTTTGCAAACTCCCTAGCCTTCTTCTCGTCCTTGTTATAGGGTGGATTGAGGTATACGTACATGACAGGAGTTTGTATCTTCTTTAAGCCGTCCACGATTTCTAGGATGCGGTCCATACCGGATGCGACGGAAACCTCTGCGGATCCTGCCATGTGGAAGGTTCGAAGCGTTGCCTGTGTTGCAGGTTCGCCCAAAGACTGGGCTGTAACGACGCCGATTGCCTCCCAGGGGTCTATCTGGGACTCCTTATAGTACTTCTCGATGTACTTGAGGAATTCCTCTTTTTCCTTCTTTGAGAGGCCCTTTTCCTTTGCAAAGGCCTCTACCTGCTCTTTTATTGCTTCGGGGAGCGTCATTTCTTACCACCTTTCTTCTCCATCTTCATCTTCTCGTAGAGGATGGAAAGGGGTAGTTTGCCATCCAACACTTTCATGGGGTTTAGTCCATCGTCGCCAAAGCGGAAGGAAATGACGGCATCGTTCGTTACTTCCCTCAGCGTTTCGTCAGGGAATACAATGACATCCATAAGAGCGTTGGAGAGTCTGCGGTAGTAGTATCCGGAGATCTGGGTCGACACACCCTTGTCGACCTCTCCAATCCTTCCACCCATACCCCAGAAGAAAAGGTCCAGCATACCAAGCCCTTCCCTCAGGGGTCTCTTCACGAAGCCCCTGGCCCTTGGAGAGATATCTCCAGGCTTGAAGTGGGCCGTTACCCTTCCCATAAATCCTCTGTGGGGTCTTCTCTCCCTTACGTATGCCTGTCCCTGGAAAGCAGCGAGGTTTATGATGTTGGATACCTTACCACGGGCACCTGAGATGATCATTATGAAGCCCTGGGCCGTTCGCGGGTTCTTTAGGAACTCCTCGAACTTCTCCTTGACGACGATCTCCGTAATCTTCTTTCTGGCTGCTTCGAGGGACTGGATTATGTATAGCTCTAGGCTCTCCTCTTCAGAGAATCCGGGAATAGGCTCCAGCTTGCCCTCGTTGTAGAGTTTTATG
>WAPE01000058.1 GCA_015520865.1 Candidatus Iainarchaeum sp. | reverse complement strand
GGGGACAATCCCTTTCGAAACCCCGGAAGCGGGGTTATAGGGGCAGAGCCCCATGATGGGGCCGCGGGGATTCGAACCCCGGACCTTCGGTTGTCTCAGAGCCGGTCTTATAAGACCGACGCTCTGACCAGGCTGAGCTACGGCCCCACGGTGGATTCTGTTCCAGGGTTATGGGAACCCCCGTAGCGCTAAGGAAATTTTCGGGGATTAAGTTTTAAACTTAGGTTCTCGCTCCTAGATACTTCTTTACTTGAGAACTGCGGAAAGCCGTTATAATGAGCACGCCGTCTAGGTATTCCCTTGCAATGACCACGAGCACCTTATCCCTCGCTTCTTATTTAACGAAGCGTTTCGTTCCATTTCTAGGTTCGACGACGGTTGGGGAATGAACAGCGTCTTTTATCTCTGCTGGATCTATCCCCCGCTCCTTCATTCGCTCAAGGGCGTGTCTAGAAAAGTAAACCTTCACGGAGTGATCACCAGAGGTAGCACTTTTTCCGGTTCAAAAACTACCTTATTTAGATCAAGCCTCCGCTTTTTTACTCCGAGTATTTCTACACCGATAACGTGCCCCTTCTCGTCGTAATCTACGATCACGCCTTCTTCTACCTCTACACTATCGACTACCTTTCCATTCGACAGCCTCAAATACAAAGCATCAGTCACAGGGTCGTAGGAAATCTCCATCTTTTACACCCATCTTATTTAAGCCCCTTAAGGACTTTAAATCCGGTTTATTAGGCGCGCTTTTTAACGGCATCGAAACAAGCTATTATCATGTTCGGTGACGTGAAGGAGAATTGGGCATGGCTCCTAGCGGTAGGTATCTTCTTTATAGCCCTTGGGATCGGAGCGCTACTGCTCCTGCCCATCGTTACAGCTTTAACGGCCGTTATATTTGGAGCCTTCGCCATTGCGGCTGGAATCTTCGAGCTCTATGACGCAATAGCCCACGAGAAAGGATGGATAAGTAGAGTTTCCAACGCATTTCTGGCCATACTGTACATTCTCTTCGGCGTACTAGCCTTCTACAACCCTCTGATGGCTGCAGCTGCCATAACGCTGGCGATGGCAGCAACCTTCATCGTGATAGGTATAGTGAGGATGTACATTGCTTTCCAGAACAGGGACAACTTTCCCCACTGGGAGTGGGGAGCCCTGCTAGGTGTTATAACAATTATTCTAGGATCCCTACTCGTAGCGGGCTGGCCAGAGGTATCTGTCTGGTTCCTGGGCCTCTACGTAGCCATAGACCTCATAATGAACGGAACGTTGCTGGTGTACCTAGCGCTGGCGGCAAAGAACTACGCATGACTTCCCTTTTCTTTCCTAATTTTTCGAGATAAAAAGTGGTATGCGCCGGCCGGGATTCGAACCCGGGTCTTCGGCGTGGCAGGCCGATGTCCTAGCCAGGCTAGACTACCGGCGCACACCTTCAGTGCGTACGGTTGTAGACCGTACCCGCTTCGGGGTTATAGGAGCGGAACCCCATCTAGACTACCGGCGCGCATTTCTCATTAGGGAAAGGAAGGGTTTTAAGGTTTGGTGAGAGGCTTTTAACCACACCCTAGCATCTTCTATCATGAACCCCAAGCAGCTCCAGAGGATGCTAAAACAGATGGGCATAAAGGCGAAGGAGATACCCGTGGAGGAGGTCATTTTTGTTCTCAAGGACGGGACAAAGATGAAGTTCGTTGAGCCACAGGTCGTAGAGACCGTCGCGATGGGTCAGAAGAGCTACCAGATCATAGGGGAGCCTATCATAGAAAAGGAAGAATTTAGCGAGGAAGATGTGAAGATCGTGATGAAGAAGACGGGTGTGGATGAAGAAACTGCCAGAAACGCGCTAAAAAAGGCTAAAGGTGATATAGCGGAGGCCATAATGATCATTCTGGAATCTCAATAGCGCTGAAATAGGTAGGATGACCAGATTCGACACTTAGATAGCAGTCTAACAAGACCTCATCCCCAGGCTTCCGGTCTCCCAGCACAAAGGCTTCAATCGTGTAGTTCTGATCTTTTACGTAGACGTTTACGAGGGCATTCTTCCAGTACAGTAGGTTGTTCTCAAGGACGATAGATCGAACCTCCTTCGTCGGAACGGTCTCGATATATGACCCTTTCCTGGTTCCAGGGATGTTTAGATCCTTAAGGGTGTAGACAAGCCAGCGGGTGTCCCGGATCTTTTTAACAACACCTGTACAGGTCCCTTGGTACTGAAACGTTGCGGGTTTGTACGTGCCCATCGAAAGGACGAAGCCAGCCGTTGAGGTAGCTAGAATGAAAACGGTTATAAGACCCATAATGAGCTTCTTGCGCTCCACGGTGAAAGTTGAGGGAAAGGTGTTAAAGGGTGAAGCATTAAATGGACTGCCTATTAAACTTCCTTAGGTGTGAGCATGAGGAAGGTGCTACTCGTCGCTTACGAGGGAAAGGTCAAGGGAGAGGAGGAACCCTTCGATACGGTGAAGGAGGAGAAACCCCTTGCCGTTGTTCTCGGCGTTAGAGATGTCATTCCTGGACTGGAGGAAGTTCTAGAAGAAATGAAGGTTGGAGAAGAAAGAGAAGTCGAAATTCCTCCCGAAAAGGCCTTTGGGGAGCGAAACCCCGACCTCATAGTTATCATCCCGGAAAGGGAGTTCAGGAAGAGGGGTATAAGACCGTACCCTGGTTTACCAATCGAGGCCGACGGAAGAACGGGAAGGGTGCTATCCGTTTCGGCTGGAAGGGTCCAAGTAGACTTCAACCATCCCCTGGCAGGAAAAACGCTCGTCTACAAGGTTAAGGTAGTTGACGAACTCAAGGACATGAAGGACATAGGATTCCACCTGTTCAGACGCTTCTTTGGCTTTGAACCGGAAGAGGTGTCCTATAATGACGGAGTCCTGAAGATCTCCTACGTTTTCTCAAGGGATGCAGACAGGATAGAGCCGGCCTTCGTGACGTACGTCCTCACCCACTTTGACGATGTAAAAGAGATCAGGATGGAAAAGATCTACAGAAGAAAGGAAAAGCCCGAGGAGAACCAATCCTAAGGCTTTAGCTGACGGGCGTATCTACCAATCAACGGCTCGCCACCACGAACCTCAGCGAAGGCTATTTGGCAGATCTTCACACCAGGGTGAAGCCTTACCAGGTGAGGACCCATATTAACGATCTCGAGGACCTGTCGGTTGTACGAACCTGGATGAACAAGGTTGGATGAAATGTGGACCATAAGACCTAGCCTAGCAAAGCGGCTCCGTCCCGAAAGGATCCCTACGATGTTTTCTGGAAGCCGAATTCGCTCCTTTGTTATACCTAAAACCATATCACCGGGCTTGAGTTCGATGTATTCCCAATCCTCCAGCTCGATGAGCTCCCCAAGCCTTGAAGCATCTATGCTTTCGTCGAAGATTTCTATTTCATCGGGTGGAAATACACGGAAGGTGTTTCCTAGGGTCAGATCAACCGAAACGGGTCCGACAGCCGACTCATCGAAGGGCTCAATGGAGATAACACCCTCCTTCACGAGCCGCAGTATCTCCTTTCTCCCCAGGAACACGTCACCATATGGGGGAGGGAGCTTTAAACCCTATCCCATAAAAGGATTGCTGGCCCCCTTATTATCGCTCCTTCTGGGGTGATGTGATGGAGGAAAAGAAGACGGGAACAACCATCGTAGGCATAAAGGGAAAGGACTACGTCGTTCTTGCCGCTGACAAACAAGCCACCTACGGGACGATAAAGTACAACAAGGAAGAGAAGAAGATTCACCCTATCGCCGACTACATGGCGCTGGCCACGTCTGGTCTTGTAGGCGATGCGCAGATCCTCACGAGATTCCTCGAGAACAGGGTTAGGTCGATGGAGATAGAGCTCGGTGAAAAACCTTCGCCACGATCTATAGCAAGGTACCTCAGCCTCATACTCAACTCCACGAAGTTCTTCCCCTTCTGGGTAGGCCTCCTTCTGGGAGGTTATAAAGATGGGCCCTACTTGGCATCCATCGACATGGCCGGTGGTGTGGTCGAGCCTGAAAACTACGCCGCAGAGGGTTCCGGAATGCCCTATGCCCTCGCGGTCCTCGAAAGCGACTACAAGGATAACCTGAAAGAATCGGAAGCGGTGAAGTTGGCGGTGAAGGCGGTTGAAGCGTCCAGACAGCTGGACATTTACTCGGGAGGAAGGGAGCCTGGTATTGACGTCGTCGTCATCGATGAGAAAGATGTCAGGTTCCTCGAGAAGGAAGAGGTCACCAAGATCAAGAAGACCCTCAAGAGGTAAGTGGGGGTTCCTAAATGGACGTTTTGGAGACGATAGAGAATATAGTGGGTAGAGAAGCAAAGGTAACGAAGACGGACTTCGAAGGACCCGAGATAGGAATCTATACAAAGAATCCGATCTTCTTCCTGGAGCATGAAGAAGCCGTAAAGCAGATCGCTGTAACGCTGAAGAAGCGAGTAAATATAAGGAGCGATCCGAGCATCCTAACTCCCCCTGAAAAGGCGAGGGACATCATCCTCGAGATCGTGCCCGTAGATGCTGGCATAACGAATATGTGGTTCCTCGATAGCCTGGGAACCGTAGTGATAGAAGCAAAGAAGCCTGGGCTCGTGATAGGAAAGGATGGAGAAACGCTAAAGGAAATAGTGAAGCGAACGGGCTGGATGGTAAAGGTTCTAAGAGCCCCTGCAACAGAGAGCTCCGTTCTGAAAGGTATAAGGGGGTTGGAAGTTCGGCATCTCAAGGAGAGGCTGGAGTTTCTAAGGAGAACGAGTACGAGGATATTCAGAGGTGTTAGATACCCCAATACATGGGTTAGGCTCCACGCCCTGGGAGGTTTTATGGAAGTTGGAAGGAGCATGCTCCTCCTGGAAACGAAGAACTCGAAGATCATTATGGACGCCGGGGTGAACGTGGGCAACGAGAAGGAGTTTGTTCCCTACCTGGAGGATGAGATCGACGGAAGGTTGGACGAGATCGACGCCGTCATCATCAGTCACGCCCACCTAGATCACATCGGCTTCCTTCCGATGCTCTACAAGATGGGTTACGACGGCCCCGTTTATTGTACACCACCTACAAGGGATCTGGGAGCACTCTTGCTGTTAGACTTCATAGACGTCTTCCTCAAGGAAGGAAAGGAGCCGCCCTTCACAGAGAGAGACGTTAAGAAGTCTGTGCTACACTGTATAACCCGTAACTATGGAGAAGTAACCGACATAAGCCCCGATATGCGACTTACCTTCCACAATGCAGGCCACATCCTCGGAGCGGCAACGGTTCATATCCACGTAGGCAACGGACTGTACAACGTTCTCTATACCGCTGATATTAAGTATGCGCCCACCCGTATGCTACCACCTGCAACAACGCGCTATCCGCGGGTAGAAACCGTCATAATAGAGTCCACATACGGTGGAAGAGAAGACATACAGCCTCCTAGAGAAGAAAGCGAGCAGATGCTCAAGAAGATCATAGAAGAAACGATGGAGAAGGGTGGAACGGCGCTTATACCCGTTTTCGCCGTGGGAAGGGCCCAAGAGATCCTCTTGACCTTGGAGGAGTTCTACAGGAAGGAAGGATGGGAGTGGCCCGTCTACGTAGACGGTATGATAAAGGAAGCGTCGGCCATCCATACGGCCTATCCCGAGTTCATGAGAAAAGAAGTACAAAAGCGCATCCTCTCCAACGATTCACCCTTCGAAGCAGACTTTATCATCGAGGTAAAAGGGAGGGACCGAAAGAGCATAGCAGAAGAAGGTCAATCCATTATTTTAGCTCCTTCTGGGTCCTTAACAGGAGGTCCAGCCGTGGAGTACTTCAAATATCTAGCTGAGGACGAAAGAAACTCCCTCATACTCGTGGGATACCAGTTTGAAGGATCTCTAGGTAGGAAACTCCAGAGGGGGATAAGGGAGATCCCCATAAAGACGGAAAACGGGAAGCTAAAGGCTCTTCAGGTGAAGATGCGCGTAGAGACCCTCCATGGGTTTTCAGGTCACTCCGACAGAAGACAGCTAGAGGCATTCCTCTCGAGGCTCTCTCCAAGGCCCAAGCGCATTATCGTGAACCACGGCGATCCAAAGAAGGTGAGGGAGTTTGCCCGGGACATGGCGAGGAAGTTCCGCGTGGAGACGCTAGCACCCCGCGATCTCGACGTGGTGAGGCTCCTATGAGGATAGGTATCGGGGGCGTTCCCGGAACGGGGAAGAGCACCATCAGCGAGGTCCTGTCGAAGAAACTAGGCATACCTGTTATCCACCAATCGGACTACTTCTCCGGTGTAGTAAGCTTGAAAGCCGTCCGAACGAAGCTATGGTGGCTGTTAAAGAAGCACAAGGATGTAATCGTTGAAGGGCATCTCCTATGCGACGTAAAACTACCGCTCGATTACCTCATTATCCTTCGAACGCGGCCCGATGTTCTCATGAGGAGGTTAGAAGAAAGGGGATACGATAAACAGAAGGTAGACGAAAACGTGTTGGCCGAAGCCCTTGATTACTGTATTCAGCAGGCGGAGGACCGCTACGAGAAGATTATCCAGATAGACACGACAGAGCTCACACCAGAACTCACCGCGGAGCGAATATTGGAGTGCGTCAAAGAGGGTTGTCAGTCCGACGAAGTGGACTGGATCCCCGTCCTCGAGAAGCTCATTATCTCGGGTAAGATAACGTATATATGAAGTTTCAACTAGAAGAGTCTTAATGCGCCGGGTGATATTCTTCCTTTTCCTTCTACCTCTTGTATTTGGTTATCAGTTAGGAGACTACACGGGAGGTAAGCCCGTTTTTATTCCACCTGGAAAGGAAGTGAACCTCTCGCTGCCCTTTCCTCAAGGAACCAACTGCCTTCCGGTGGCTGTTCTCTTTGTCAGAGGAGGAAGGGATTATCCCATCATCAGCATCAACGGTAGCACTCTAAAGGGCTCAGGAGTTCGAAGGGTTGTCCTTGAAGGTAACTCGGTCTTCATATCGGCGTATTCCACGGGACCGGCAGAGATAGAGGCAAACTCGCTCATCTACTGTACTAGAGACCCCTTCGTTTTCGTAAAGTACTTACCACCTAACCCCATCCGCTTCGGAAACTACAACTACCTCTCCATTTTCCTGAGAAACTACGGCTACTCAGAGGCGAACGTAACCCTTGAAGTAGAACTCCACAAAGATCTTGCACCGTTTTCACCGGTGAGAGAGGTTATCCGGATACCACCGAGGAGCGGAGCTACTTATTCCATCTTCCTCTTTGCCTCGCCCTTCTTGACGAAACCTTCCGCCCATCCAAGGGTGTGCATCTCCTACAGTGATAGCATAATGAAGGTGGTTGACTGCGACGGGCCGGTACCGGCGAACTTTTCCTTCAACCCCAGGATCGAGTGCGTAGAAGGTAAGTGCATAAACGCCTCGAATCTTGAATTGGAGCTCAGTAGCAAGTTTATTCTTCCAGGAGACAGTCTAGTAGAGGGGGATATAGCCGAGCTAAACGAGCTAAATCCTGAAATAGTGAAAATAAGCCTCAGAAAAGAATACGACCGTTTTAGAGGCGAAAGGAAGGGAATGGGATGGGTTCTTTTCTTGATCGGAGCGGTGTTTGCCGGAGTCGGCTACGTAGCATTTAAATAGGGGTTTGCACTTTATTTATCGCAAGGAGGTGGATCCGATGGCAGAGCTTAAGCTGGCACAGATTGAGAGGCTTATGAGGAAGGCAGGTGCACAGAGGATTTCTCAGAGCGCCAAGGAAACGCTTAGGGACCTACTCGAGGAGATTGCCCTCGAGATAGCAAGCCTAGCAGTCGAAATCGCCCACCACGCAGGTAGGAAGGGCGTAACGGCAGAGGATATCAAGATGGCAGCAAGGAACCTTCTGTAAAAGCCCTCTCCTTCTTATTTTTGTTTTAGAATCTTGGAATGCGCTTCTTCCTCTTTGGTCTCTGGAGCTTTCCCCTGTTGTAGTAGGCGTAGGCGCCGATCCCAATAAGGACGGCTATACCAACAGGTATCGCCATACTAGAGCCACCCGATTGGCTTCCCCTGTAGAAGTACCTCGATATACCCTTTGTTAGGGCCAAAGGAACGATATAGTCGCCTGTTAGTAGGCTTTTCTTAGCCAGAACGGCCATACCCTGGAGATCAGGATCGTTCAGCTTTGAAGAGAGGGACTCAAGGAGCTTTGTCTTAGCCTCTGCCTCAGAACGCACCTCTTCATCGAGCCTTTGAAGAAGCGGGACGGCATCGGCCTGGAGGCTCGGATCAAGGTTTTCAAGGTTCTTGATCATCCGCTCGTCGAAGGGCAAAACGTCAAGGGCATTAAGCTCCTTTGCCCTCTTTAGATAGTTCTTCAGCCGGTCCAGGAGCTCCTTGAATACCTTTGAGCCGCTCCCTTCTTTCCTTGGAGGAAGCTCCTCAACGAGGGGGATGTGCTTTGGCGGTTCATCAGGAGGAGAGAAAGATATGGGTTCTTCGGGGAGGAGGATTCCCTTGAATTTCACGATCTTCTCTTCCCCTGGACGAAGGTTTACCTTGCAGAGCGCGAAGGTATCGTAGACGACACAGTAGGAAGGACCCCTCGTCGCCCGAACGGATAGCTTGACCGTGCCCCGGTAGGTATAGGGGGAGGTGTTTCTAAGGAGGAAGACAACTGTATTACCTTCTACATTCTTCTC
This sequence comes from Candidatus Iainarchaeum sp., assembly GCA_015520865.1. Classification (GTDB taxonomy): domain Archaea; phylum Iainarchaeota; class Iainarchaeia; order JAADDC01; family JAADDC01; genus WANZ01. The sequence goes on along the minus strand of WAPE01000058.1, from coordinate 9,438 downwards.
TACGTCGATAGCAGGCATCTCTACCATGGCAAAACCACCGGGAAGGAGGTAAAGGTAGTTGTCGTGGTACCTAGAACCAGATGAAAGAGAAACAACGTCGTAGGGATGGTAGCGCTTTACAGGGAGGGAATAGGGATTTCGGAGGAGCAGCTCCACCTTCCCATCGTTAAAGGATAGAACCTTCTCATCGAGTTCAACAGGGGCGGCCTGGAAGACGACCTTTGCCGATCCCCTCCCTTCATACTCCACCTTCTTCCCATTCACGCGTACGATGATCCCGTTTCCTTCAACCCTGTATCCATAGTAAACGAAAGGAATCTCTTTCTCTCCTTTCACGCTAATAGGTAGCGGGTTCGAGATGAGAAGCGCCACGTCGGAAACTCCCTCAGTGGATAGGTATCCGTTCCACTCCAGAAGGACAGATGGAGCGAGATCCTTGGAGGCTTTCTCGAGGAGCACCAGAAGCTTTGAGTAGGCCTTGTGAAGCTCTTCATAGTTGTAAGGTACTCTCGGAAGCGAGTAAAGCTCTAATAGGAGATCCGTCAAACCCTTATCTATGAGGAGCTCTTCCAGCGTGTCATAAAGGTCGCGGTATCGAAGGTATTCGGCACTAGAGAGGAAGAGGTTCTCCATGCGCTCAGACTCCTTTTTACAGCAGTCGTAGGCAAGCACTGGATCGCTTTCATCACAGGAAAGTGGCTCCTTCCAACGCTTTTCAAACGCTTTCTTACATTCCTCATAGGCCTTTTCCACGTTGTAAAGCTTCTCGTCCTCTTGGGATATCTTCATGGCAGAATTGCAGGCATCTGCTCGAATGGAGAGACTCTTATCCTTATCCTTGGCTATAGAGAGGTAGATGTATGCCTGGGCCTTAAGGGAGGGATCGTGGAACCTGTGGGATCGAACGGAGCCGATGCAGGAGTCTATGGCCGTATTAATCGTTTCTAGGAACCTATCCACCTCGTACTTTATGGATTCTAGGTTGGATTCGGCTTCCTTCATCTCCTCAAAAGCAGAGAGGTAGTGATCCGTTGCCTTATATCGGTTGTATGCAAGATCGAAACGGGTGGTGATCGCGTTTACCTTTGCGATTGCAAATGAAGGAGTGTAGCTCATCTTTACGCGGAGCTCGCCGACAAATGTTTTTGAAGGAAGAAAAGAAGCGAGCTCCGCGATATTTTCATCTCTTAAAGGTTCTAGCTCGTCTAATAGCTCCTTTCTATTGGAGTAAAACGTTTTCTTGAGCTCTTCTACCTTCTTATCGGTCTCTGACTTGAGGTTCAGGAAGAGCTTGCGCATACTCCGGAGGGCGGTCAGCATAGAGTAGTGATTACCGACTGAGTAGTTGATATAGTCCTCGTAGGCTGTGGGATCTAAGGATAAGGCCCTGTAAAGCGCGTCGACAGATGATAAAGCCCTGGGAATGACGACAGGAACGTGGACGAACTGACCTGTATAGTAGATGGTGGCAAATATTATTGTACTCGCGGGAATTGCCTTCGTAAGAAGGGGTGGTTGGGCCCTTTGGTAGGCCTTGCCGAAATCCGTTTTCGTCGTTCCGTTCTTCAGATCTTTTTCCGCCAAGAGAACCTCAGAGTAGAGGGATAGCCAGGAGGGATCGGTAGACCTGTTTATTCCGGCGGCATTGAGTTCTAACTCTATGCTACTCAGTTCGTCGATGGCAGCCTTATCAGCCTTGCTCACGTAGAGAAGTACCGATCCCAAAGCCGAACGAAAGCCGAAGGCGGCATCGTATAGCTTTTCAGCGGCAGATTCAATGAGATTTCCGTTCTCGTCGTAGAAATTGAGGGAGCACATGTCTACGGCGTTGTCGTAGGATCGCTTTAGATCATTGAGCCTCTGCCAGGATCTCCCGACGAGATACCCGTACTGGTTCTTGACAGGATAGGCCATAGAGATGCAGGTAGCCCCTTTACAGGGTGGAACGTCGATGTTTAAGTTCTTATTAACCGAAAGGCAGAAGGAAATTGCCGAAAGGATTGAGGAAGCCACAAGGGCCGCGAGAATAAGGGCAACGATGATACCTGCCGCAGCCTGCACCGCTCCACGCACGTTATAATACCTTTCGTGACAGCATAAAAAACGTGGAGCTGCATCCGCGAATCGTCGAAGGAATGAAGGAAGTCGGCATCAAGGAGCTCAATGAAGTGCAAAGAATGGCCCTAAAACCCATTCTAGAGGGCAAAAACGTCTTGATAATAGCTCCAACGGGTTCAGGAAAAACAGAAGCAGCCCTTATCCCGGTTCTAAACCTACTTCTACATAACAAGTGGGAGCCTGTATCTGTGTTATACATAACTCCCCTTCGGGCCCTCAACCGCGACATGCTAAGGAGATTCGAAAGATGGGGAGAAGTACTAGGAATCCGCATTGGTGTCAGGCACGGAGATACCTCCAGCCACGAAAGGGCGAAACAGGCCAAAAATCCGCCCCACATACTCATCACAACCCCAGAAACACTCCAGGCAATACTTCCGGCTGAAAAAATGGGTGAACATCTCAAGAATGTGAAGGTTGTGATTGTTGACGAGGTTCATGAGCTCGTGGGAGAAAAGCGGGGTTACCAACTATCCCTTGCCCTCGAGCGGCTGGCCCTGAGGGCTGGTGAGTTCCAAAGGATAGGATTGTCTGCAACAGTGGGCTCCCCGAAGGTTGCATCGAAGTTCCTGGGAGGGAGGGACAGAAGGGTCGAAGTGATAGACGTAAGCGCCGAGAAAAAATACAAGATAACCGTTCTTTATCCTAAACCCGATGAAAAAACTAAGAAAGAAGCGAAGGAACTCGGTTTTGATCCAAACGTCCTGGCCCGGATCAAGGAGATCCTAAAAATCTTGTCGAAGCACAAGCAGGTTATAACCTTCGTAAACACGCGGAGCATGGCGGAACAGCTCTCCTACTACCTCAAGAAGTTCCACAAGGAAACGGAGGTCCACCATTCCTCCCTGTCGAGGGAAACCAGGGTTATAACGGAGAAGCTCTTCAAGGAAGGCAAGGTAAAGCACGTTATAGCCACGAGCTCCCTGGAACTTGGCATAGATATCGGAGATGTTGACGCCGTCATTCAGTACGGTTCTCCCAGGCAGGTAATAAGGCTCGTCCAGAGGGTTGGAAGAAGTGGACACAGGCTGGACAAACCATCTATCGGATACGTCATCGCGACGAACCATGTTGATTACCTCGAGGCCCTTGCAGTGAAGGAGTTCGCCGAGAAGAGGAAGTTCGAGGAGGTTCGGTACGAGGAAAACCCCCTCGATGTTTTAGCACACCAGATCGCTGGGTTCCTAATGGATTGGGGCGAGATGGAGATAGATGAGCTCTACGAGACGGTTAAAAGAGCGTTTCCGTTCTTTAACCTCGGTTACTCCGACTTTTTAGACGTCGTATCACAGCTGGAGTCCGAGGGCTTCCTGAAGAGTGATGGAAAACGGATTAGAAGGTCTAGATGGACGTGGAGGTACTACTATACGAATCTATCGATGATCCCTGACGAGGAGAAGTACTTCGTAGTTGATGTGGCAACGAAGAAGAACGTGGCGATGCTGGACGAAGACTTCGTGGCTGAATACATAGAAGTAGGAGCAGTCTTCGTAGTAAAGGGACGAACTTGGCGAGTTTTGGCAGTAGAGGGAAGGGATATACTGGTTGAGGAGTTTCCAGCTGGAGGGGCGGTTCCCGCCTGGATAGGAGAACAGATACCCGTGGAAGAGTTCGTCGCAAAAAAGGTTAAGGAATACTTAGAAAAAGGACGATACGGAGAGGTGGGGGATTACTTCAAGGGTTATCGGGAGCCTCAGGAAATTCTTATCGAGAAGAGCGGAAAGTACGTCATACTTCACGCGTTCTTGGGGAGCAGAGGTAATCAAACACTAGGAAGGATCGTCGCATCGGAGATATCCAGGAGGTACGGGGTTCCTGTGCGTATCGTATCTTCTCCGTATACGGTCGTTCTAGAGTTTCCGGCGGAGGCCAACCCAGACGTCGTGAAAGAAGTCCTCCAGACGGTCTCACCCCATATGGTGGACGTCCTCATCGAGAGAATCATCCCTAGGACGTCTCTCTTCCGAATACGCTTTATCCACGTAGCTAGAAGGTTCGGACTCATCTCCCGCAGTGCCAAAGTGGAAAAGATCAACGTAAAGAAGCTCGTAGAGGCGATGAGCGATTCGCCAATCTTTAGGGAAACGATGAATGAGATTCTCGTAGAAAAGCTGGACGTAGATGCCGTAAAGAGGTTTCTTGAAGGCCTCGGAAAAGTAAAGATCTCAAAGTTGACTCCTTTAGGGAGAAACGAGCTATCCACGGTCCTCCAAACACCTGACATCCTCATCCCGGAGGATCCTGAGAAGATCCTGCTCCAAAAGTTCAAGGAGCGAATATTAGAAAAACGTGTTAACCTCGTCTGCCTCTACTGCGGATTTTCCTTCTCTTCAAGGGTGAAGGATCTTCCAGAGAGGATAGAGTGCCCCAAGTGTGGATCGCCCCTCGTGGCCGTTTCCTTCGATCCGGAGTTCGATACCGAGCTCGTGAAGAAAAAGAAGAGAGGGAGAAAGGAGGACGCAAGGTACAGATCGTTGTTAAGATCGGCAGAGCTCGTTAAAACCTTCGGTAAGAAGGCCGTGATAGCTCAAGCCGTAGAAGGGATCGGATCCCTAACGGCTGCAAGGATACTAAAGACTCCTTATAACGAAGAGGAGTTCTGGAAGGCGCTGATGGAGGCAGAAAGGGAGTACTTTAGAACGAGGATGTTTTGGAAGGGATAGGTCAGCACACGTCGCTTTCTTCACCCCTTCTGTTGGGGCAAGGCATCATCATCCCCAATAAAACTACTTCGCTCGTTTCTAAAATCCGATGCCCACCGTCGTCATCTCAACAAAAGATGTCGCCAGCCTCGGTATCGGTAAGATCCTCATGGAGAACTACTTTAAAGAGACGGGGAAGACCTTCGGAGACTTTGCCGTGTACAGGTACAGGGATGCGGACCTCATCGTCATAGATACACTTCACATACACGCCCAATGGATAGAAGAACGATACCCCTCTGACCTCTACATCTTCGCCTCGAAGCATTCAGCCCAAAAGCACGTAAAGACGCTTTCCGTTCACACAACTGGAAACTTCGGCGACGCCCTCTACGGAGGGTATGCAAGGACCCTTTCAAAGGCACCAGCCCTCCACATGCTGAAAGCCCTGAAAACCCTAAAGGAGATCCGAGACGAGCGAGATCTTCCCTATGACGTCACCTACGAAGTCACCCACCACGGGCCGACCCTTAACACCCCTGTCATGTTCGTAGAAAGCGGGAGCACGGAGGAGGAGTGGAAAGACGAAAAGGCTTTAGAAGCCGTCGCAGAGGCGATCGTGGCAGCCCTTCAACCCGAAGAAACAGAAAAGGTTGCCATAGGTGTAGGTGCAGGACATTATGCTCCAGACTTCACGAGGCTCGCACTAAAGGAGAACGTGGCCTTTGGGCACATGGCGCCAAAGTACGTGGCAGATCTCCTAGATAAAGCTATATTTACCCAGATGGTAGAAAAAACCATTCCAAGACCTCATTTCATAAAGATCGCTTCCCTGCCAGGAGAAGTAAGACGAAAGGTAAAGGAGTGGGTTGAAGAATTTAATCTCGAGCCTTTATAGACGCTAACCGCTCCAGAACAATATCTAAATCTTCCTCCTTTATCCGGAAACCCGCCGCTTCGGAGTGACCACCACCTTCGGCATCCAAACCGTGCAAGAGCTCTTCCACTACCTCGGAAAGCCCCTTTCTTCCCCTGAGGGAAGCCTTTACATACCCTCCTTCGTCGGACACAAAAACGACGACCGGTCGGTTGAGCTCCGACGATAGAACGGATGCCACGGCGCCAGAGGCATAGTAGGGAACGATCTTCCTTCCGTCTACAACGGCGAAGGACCCAACGGGTTCCACGATTTCTCTAGCCTTCCTAATAGCCGCAACCACAGATTTCCTGTACCTGTAGTAGATCTCTTCAGCGTCGGCGAGGTACTCGAATCGATCGAGGAAGAGGGGAACAAAGATATCCGGTCGGCGGTTCTTGGCAACGGCATTCACAAGGGACTTGAACCCCCTGATCGTAGAAAGCCAGCCCACGTTTCCATTCACTTCATAGATCTCGCCTATGATGGATTGGGCTTCTCCCACGCTCCAGCCATGGCGTAATAGATGAAGAACAAGGGCCGTCACGAGGCGCTTTCTGGTATCAAGATCCAGATCCGTGTACTTCACCCTACCGGAAGGATACCTCGCCGTTATACCAACCCGCTCGAGCAGGTCGTAAACGGCTTCTTCGTTACCAACGAGCCCTGGAAGGGCAGGTTCTGAATAAAGTAAAACCCAGGGAAGCTCCTTGTATCGTAATCCAGAAAGTGCTAGGTCCTTGTAAAGCGTGAGAAGGCCTGCCTTTACTCCCCTAACGACGTAAACGCGGTTTAAACCAGTAAAGGCCCCGCTCTGGATCTGGTTGTCTCCAGCTGCACCCACGAGACCGTATACTAGTGTCTTCGGATCCTTGATAAGCTCGAAGGATAGAAGGGCTGAAAGGGTTGAAGCGGAGGCCTCAGTATCCGGATCGTATCCCATTTGAGCTGGGTGGAAGACCTTGGGCGATTCCAGGGCGTTCCTGTCGTGATGATCGACCACAAGAAAGTCTTCTACATAATTTTTGATTTGATCTACATAACGACCACCCAGATCGGTAAAGACGACAAAGTCGAACTCACTCAAAGGAAGCTCCTCCAGGCTCTCAGGATAGAGCTGCCGGAGGACAATTACATCGTAATCCTTGCCAAGGGCTTCGAGGGACCTTGCCAAAACGCCAGCCGATGAAGCCCCGTCGGCATCGTGGTGGGTAACGATGAGTATGCTTTTCGACCTTCTAATCGCTTCGACAGATTCCTCGACGTGACGAGGGACCTCCACGTAAACTTTTAACCTGAGAAGTCTTTATTGGTTGGGTGGTAAGATGAAGGCCATCGAGGAAGTTGTAAAGACGCTTGAAATGTTGAAAAATGCGGGTTTCGAGCCAGTAGACGCCATCTTCAAGGGAATGGTAGCGGTTATGAACAAGAGCACCCTACAAATGATCCAAGATCTCGCCGACAAGGGAGAAGCAATCGGAACACTGACGATCATCTACAAAACACCCGACGGAGACCTCAGAACGATAGAAATACCTATAGGTGCTGAAGAGGAGCAGGCAGAGCAAGCAGCCGCATCAGCAGCTGGAGAACAGCAACCGCAACAATCACAGTAACCTAACAACAGATCCTCTAGGCGAAACCTCCGAGAAAACAATCGAACTAAACTTCTTTACTTTTATTTCAGGATCGGCCCAACATCTTGGAGGGAGTCCGGCCTTAAGACAGGTGTGATCGAGGAAGGTCTCTACGTCCCAATTCTCCTCGACAGCAACCTGAGGAAGGAGAAGTCCGCTTCTTCCGTACCCCTCTATGATCAGGCCATCCCGTCCGATCTTTATTTCTTCAAACAGCCGATCTTTGGGAACCTCCTCGGGGAGCGTTAAAACGCTGACCTCAAACAAGACGCTGTCAAGCTCCGATTCGTCGAGGGGAGGGAACCGAGGATCGTCAAAGGCCGCCAAGAGCGCCGTCTCTATGACAGCTTTATAGAGGGGCTTAATAGGAAGCGGATACCCAATACATCCCCTTAGGCTACCGTCAACACGTTTTATCGTAACAAATGCGCCGCGTTTTTCCTTTACCTCTTCAAAGGGTGGATCTTCCTCCAATACCTGGCCCGTCTCGAAGAAGTGTTCAACGCTCCTCCGTGCCAGACGAACGAGGTATTCCCCTACCTGCTTATCCATCAAGAAAAACTAGAAAAGGATGGTTTAAAGGGGTTAACGCTCGTAAAGGGACTTTAGATGGGAAAATCCGGCCCTGATCAGCTCCCTAACACTATTCATCCTTTCAAAAACGTTGTCTACAGCACTTATAGGGTCCTCCGGTCGTAAAGGATCTGTATCAAGCATATAAACTCTTCCTTCCCGGCGGACGAGGCCAATTGATATAAGTTTTCGAAGATGCTTTCTTATTGCCTCGTCCGCCGGTGGTTTCTTCCCTTTCTCTATGTATCGACGGGCCACAAAGTCCTTTAAGTCGTCAAAGGACGGATCCTTCTTTTTTGAGAACCAGAAGGTCAGGAGAGCATCAAGAAGATTTAGTATCCCTTCTCGCTGGTCGTTCTCGTTTATAAGGCCAAGAGAAAGGGCAAACCACCTCAGGAGTCTCCGCTTGGATAGGAGTAACTCCGAGGGGAGGTCTACCTCCCGAACCGTCCAGCGGCGACGAATCTTATACATAACCATCATTTACCACCAACTTAGTTGTTATACAACCAAAATTTATCAGTTAGCTTTATAAATAAGTTTGACCTCTTAACTGCGGCGGGGGAGGCGAGAACGATGAAGGGTGGTGCGGAAGGTGTATGGGGTTGGGAAGGTACTAACCTGTGCGGTATGTGGCCTCCCCCTCAGTCCGGAGGAGGCAAGGAAATGTAGCGTCTGCGGGAGGTACGTCTGCCGCGATCACATACGGTATCATCCCATCCATGGCTGGGTGTGCACATCCTGCCTGAGAAAGCTCTCAGACGCTAAGAGGGAGCCCAAGGAGCTCCTCATTGGAGTAGCCTACGTGGATCTGTGAGTTATGGTCCCCACCACGAGGCCCCGGAGGGGTGGTGCCCCCACCCCTCTTTTTATTTCGAACTCCACCCAATTCTTACGTGATCGTCACAACAAGGAAGGTCCCCTTCAGGCTCTCGATCCGTGATAGGAGGCCCCTTCTACTTGAAGTAGTAGTTAGGAACACGGCCGGACGAGAGAGGAAATATGTTGTGACGGTGGAAACCGACAAGCATCTATCTCTCAAGCCCAGCGGACTGGCACTCTACGATACCACCAGAACGGGAACCGTTTACCCAGGTGAGCAAGTCGTTGTGACCTTTAAGATCTATCCAAGGGCTACGACGACACCAGGAACCTATCCAGTAAGGGTTGTTGTGGAGGAATGCGTCGACGACTACGATAACATCATAAACACCAAGGAGCTCAGCGTAAAGGTGCCCGTCATATGAGCTACAAGATCGTTGAAATGCCGGAGCTTGCCAAACTTGTGACGTTTCTACCCAACCGAAACCTATCTGTACATCGATGGTTCTACTACAAGGAGGGGTTTTCTAGAGATCTCGTACAGATGCTTCTCGACTCCTTTCAGCCGGGCTCCGTCCTCGATCCGTTCGTTGGTTCGGGAACCACCGTTCTGACAGCCAAGGAAAACGGGATTCCTGGAACAGGAACGGATGTTCTTCCCGTAGCTTTGCTAGCTGCCCGAGTAAAAACGTACGATTATGATATAGAAGAAACGAAAAGATGGATAGAG